>JANPES010000267.1:0-3023 GCA_031423035.1 Cyclobacteriaceae bacterium
TCCCCGTTGTACCAACCGCCAGGTGTAGGAATTTGTGTTTGCCGAAACCAATTGTCGACGGAAGGAGCACTTGTACCTGAAAATTCATCATACCACACCAAGTTGTAATCAGTGGTAACTACCGTCGCTGAGGTTTGTATGATATCGTCAAATAAATACGTTTAATTTGCACCACCGTCACCCTGTAACCCAAGATCAAATATGAAAACAATTTTTGTGCTTAAGTTATTCAGTCCAATGACACTCGTAAAATCAAAAGTCAGTTCTTGCCATACATTAGCTGTTGTTACGCCGATCGATTCTTTTTCAAACGCGGGTCCTGTTCCTTCAAATTTTAATAGAAGCTTCTTTCCTGCCACCGGAGAGAATACTTTTACCTTGAAAAGCCTGTTGGTTGTAAAGTTTACCGGAGACGCCATGGTTATATAGCTGCCAGCCCAAACTTCCCCAGCTCCTTTTACCATTTGCGCCACTGTAGCGCTAGTGTTTATACCGCTAATTTGCGGGTTAGCAATTTTGGTCGTGGCCCCACCATTGAAATTACTGAATGGGTAAGAGATAGAAGGTGATTCAAAATCAAGTGGCAATACTGGTTGGGCTAGCGAGCCGCTAAATGCCAATAGAAGGAACAATATAACGACTGCCAGAACTTTCATGAGTATTCTTGTTTATGGCCGTGTAAAATAGTTCCGCTGTGCGTCATTGAAAGAGTCGGTATAGTCAAACTGCTCCAAATGAAACGGATGGCATCTGTGGACTTAATGCAATGTAACATCTGAGATTTTAAGTTAAAAAGATTTATGCGGAGATTTGCAAAATGCCAAATATACTCGCGAGAGCGGTGAGTTTTCTGTGCACAGACCAGGTTTCGAATATTTCGCACGCTTTGCTTCGCTGGCAGGTTGGCATTTGAGAATCCATTGAGGCTTGAGCGGAACAGAAAGAAGGATTAGATTGCTCTGAAATCAACACACCGGTTGGCGTGTATCCAACCAGTTAGGTTTTAAGTATTCAAGGACTCACATCGTTGCGTACCTTTGCTTGAGCTCAATAAAAAGAAACCATGAATTATCAACTTGTCCTTATGTTCTTATTCCCCTGCGCAATGGCCTTTGGCCAGAGCATAGAATTTGTAACCAACGAAAGATTTGTCCTGGGCGGCCCCAATGACAAGACGGCATCCATAGGGGTAGGGGATATTGATAATGATGGAGACATTGACGCTGTGGTGGCGAATGGAAGACACTGGCCTGAACAAAACAGGGTTTTCTACAATAATGGCTTTGGAATATTTACAGTTTCCAGACCGCTTGACGAAATAAGCGAGACCAGCTACGCAACTGAGCTAGCCGATTTTGATGGTGACGGAGACTTGGATGTAGCGGTAGGAAATGATATGGCACCCAGTGCTGTTTATGTCAATGACGGCAAAGGGATTTTCAAAAGGGGAAGTTCCTTCGGAAAAGCGTATGTACCCACCAGAAACCTGACGACAGCGGATATTGATAAAGATGGAGACATTGATATTATCGTTACCAATCGGGGTGCTGAGAATGAAATATGTCTGAATAACGGGCACGGTATATTTACCGAGACCAAATATTTTGGTGGAAAAAATGAGTCAACCATTGATGCCGAAGTGGCGGATATGAATGGGGATGGGCACCTTGATTTGGTATTGGCAAACCGGGACGGTCAACAAAACTACATCTACCTCAACAATGGCAGTTTAGGATTTGAAAAGAAAGTGCCCTTTGGCACGGGGAAGGATGAAACCAGGGCGGTAGCGCTTGTTGATCTGGATAAGGACGGCTTTTTGGATATCATTACTGCCAACATTGGAGAACCGAATTGGGTCTATTTTGGAGATCGGGAAATGAAATATGCCCGCGCTATAGTTTTTGATGCAAACAATGACGAATCCTATTCAGTCGCGATCGATGATTTGGATCTGGATGGGAATATTGACATCATAATCGCTAATGTTGGAGCACCGAATACCGTTTTCATCAACGGTGGGATGGGAAAAACCTGGAGGAAGATGATGCTTAGCGAACAAAAATATGATACCTATGATATCATTACAGCTGATCTCAATGGAGACAAAAGACCGGATATCATTGAAAGCAATTCAGATGCGATCAATGTTTATTATATAAACCGTGCTATTGTTAAGAAGTGAGTGACCGCTACTTCTTCTTCCTAAAGTCGGCCTCCATCAAGACCCACATATTTGGATCGAGCGTAACGCTCTCTGGCTCGGTCTCCGCTTGAAGTGTGAAGACATTAGTCTTTTCATTTACAATAACACGCTCAACAGTCGGTCGATCCTGGCCTTTGAATCTAAGTCCTATCTCCAGGGGCATCTTGATAACACTACCGTCATTTTGTGTCTGATCAAGCGTGATTTTTACTTGCTTGGCTTTGGCATCATACTGCCAGCTTCCGGAATATTTTAACGCTCCAGCCTTATACAGCCACTGTTGGAAGAACCCGGAGAGATCCTGGCCGGAGGCTTCTTCCATTTCTCTTCTAAAATCGCGAGTAGTAGCATTTAGATTGTAGTACTTCTTGTAGTACGACCGTATTCCCCTCCAAAAAGCATCCGTCCCGATGACGCCACGCAACATGTGCAATATCCAGCTTCCCTTTTGATAAGTATGTGAGCTGGTAACATCCTCCATGTTCTTAAGGTTGTTATGCACGATGGTGTAATTTGGATTCTTGGCATGAAACGAAAGCACGGACTTCTTGCTTGATTGGAGGCCATCCAGGAACTCATCGTGACCGTAGGCATGCTCGATGAATAGCAACGTAAAGTAGGTTGCAAAACCTTCACTTAACCAGACATCATCCCAGTCATGTTCCGTGACCGCGTTTCCAAACCACTGGTGCGCGATTTCATGGATGACGACATTTCTCCAACGGAGACTCTTCGTTCCCGTGACGGAGTTCTCACTGTACAATATTGCGGAAGCTGCTTCCATCCCGCCACTCACGCTGTTGGACTGGATGTTGGCCAG
>JANPES010000268.1:0-55567 GCA_031423035.1 Cyclobacteriaceae bacterium
CTGGAGAAAACACACAAAATGTATAATGAAGGAAAGCCACACAAAGGCTTGAAAGGTCTGTCCCCAACACAATTTGAAAACCAATTACTAATGTCTAACTAACTCAAAAAACGGTCAACTCTATTCAGGAGTCTTCACACCTAATACCTAATACCTAATACCTAACACCTACGCCCAACCTCGCTACTCTCAATATTCCCATGACACTCAAACTATCCGTGATCTTCCCGTCCATCACCATCTGAAGCGCTTCTTCAAACGGAAGTTTCCACACTTTCAGGTCAGCTTCAGTTTCCTCCAGAGATTGTTTGCCGGCCGACAACCCTTCGGCAAGAAAAACAAACCCTTCTTCATCAGAGACGGAATTTGACAAGTGCGCGCGTTGAATGAGCGTCCAGCGCTCGGCGGTGAGGCCGGTCTCTTCCTGGAGCTCCCGCCTTGCCGAATCCAGAACGTCGACATGCAACGGGCTGCCGCCTTCAGGGATTTCCCAACTCCATTCATCCAGTGTGTATCGGTACTGACCCACAAGAAACGTGTCCTGATTCTCATCCAGCGCAACGATGCCAATGGCCTTATTCTTGAAGTGTACCTTGCCGTATATTCCATCCTTTCCAGATGGATTAATGACCTGGTACTCTGTCACGGCGATCCAGGCGTTGTCATAGATTTCCCGGGCAGAACGGGTTGTCCAGGGATTTTTATGCGATTGGTCCACTGTTTGTCTATTTAGGAAAGCAAAAAACGACATTAATCAGCGAACTTTGAACCTGTCCGGCAAAAACAAGAACCCTGTTATTTTCAGACGTGCTTAGATCTTCCTATACCCATGATATGATTGAAGCCGGCTGTGATGAGGCCGGCCGGGGATGCCTGGCAGGGCCGGTTGTAGCGGCCGCTGTAATTTTTCCTAAGACCTATACCCACCAACTTCTGAATGACTCCAAGCAGATGAGCCGGGATGAGCGGCTATTGCTAAGGGAAGACATTCTTCGTGATGCACTCGCATGGGGCGTTGCCGAAGTCAGCCACGAAGAGATTGATGAAATAAACATTCTCAACGCCTCGTTCCTCGCCATGCACCGGGCAGTTGAGAAATTGGCCGTGCGTCCGGAGATGTTGCTCATCGACGGCAACCGCTTCAGGCCTTCACTCGATCTTCCTTACCAGTGTATCATCAAAGGCGATGGGCTTTATCTTTCGATTGCTGCGGCATCAATTCTAGCCAAAACATACCGCGACGAACGGATGCGGCAACTGGCGCTGGAGTTTCCAGGCTACGGCTGGGAGACCAACATGGGCTATCCAACGCTGGAGCATCGCGATGGAATCCGCTCGCTAGGGATCTGTCCCTATCACCGCAAAACGTTTCAGTTGCTGCCCAGCCAGTTGGAATTATTTGACCAAGCGTAACGGAACCATGGAATCTGTAAATCCAATATCCCATGAGTGCCGGAGTTGCGGAGGTACATTCTTCGGAACATTCTGCAACCAGTGTGGGGAAAAAATCCCGGAGCCCGGTGAGAAATCCATCCGCTCATTCCTGGCGGGACTGATGAATGCCATTACTTCACTTGATGGAAAATTCCTGCGGACGCTCAAGATTATGCTGAAAAAGCCCGGGGAGGTCAGCTATCATTACATGAATGGGAAACGGGTTCCATTCTACAAACCCATGTCGATGTTCTTCATCGCCAACCTGATCTATTTCCTTTTTCCGCTTTACAATTCACTCAACTCAAGCCTGTATGTTCAGATGAACATGCTTCCGCACTCCAAGTTTGCAACGGAACTTGTTCAGCAACGGATCGCGGTCGATAAAATTGACTTTGATACGTTCCAGATCCAGTATAACCAGCAGTCCACCAGTATGGCCAAAATGGTCCTGGTCTTACTCGTCATTTACTTTTCGATTCCACTTACCCTGGTCAATTACACCCGAAGGATGTTTTACAGCGACCACTTACTAGTCTCTCTGGAAGCGTGCAGCATTATTATTCTCGTGAACTTTGTAGTGCTCATGTGGGTTTTTCAGTTCGTGATCTATCTCATTGGTCTATGGGGTAACAATATTCAGCACTTGTTGAATGACAAATACACGATGTGGATCTCCATGAGTGTCCTGTTTTACTTGTTTTTTCAGCTGGAACGCAGGGCCTATGCGCAGCCGATCAGGAGGGCCTTGGCCAAAGCGGGGTTGTTGATTTTCGGGTTCTTTGCTGTCCTTCAAATGTATCGCGCCAGTTTGTTTTTTGTTACCCTCTGGACGGTCTGACCACGGATTTCCATGTGCCTCATCTTCCTCTCCATCCAGGATCATCCGCGATACAAATTGATCATCGCTGCCAATCGCGACGAGTTTCACCGGCGCAAGACAGCCCCGGCGGATTTCTGGAAGGAGGCTCCAGATGTGCTGGCCGGCCGTGACCTGGAGGCAAACGGCACGTGGCTGGGAATCTCCAGGAAAGGCCAGATCAGCCTGTTGACAAACTACCGCGATCCAAAAAATATTGACCCTGCAGCTCCCTCCCGCGGTCACCTGGTATCCGACTTTTTGCAAAAAGAAATCCTCGGCGAATCGTATTTGAAAGAAGTGGAAAAACGAGGGAAGCAGTACAATGGATTTAACCTGATGGCAGGAAAATCAGCTGATCTTTGGTACTATTCAAACTATGCGCAAGGAGTCCAGCGATTGGCACCTGGATTTCATGGATTGAGCAATCACCTCCTTAATACACCCTGGCCCAAAGTTGAGCGGGGAAAGGCAATGCTTCGTCCAATCCTGAAGCAACCGGTTATTAGGCCAGTTGAATTGTTTGAATTCCTCTACGACGAACGCCGTGCGCCGGATGATAAATTGCCCGACACCGGGATCGGGCTCGAACGGGAGCGTGCCCTATCTTCCATGTTTATTAAAAGTTCCGGCTACGGATCACGTTGTTCAACAGCCGTACTCATCGACAATGAAAATCATGTTCAATTTTCAGAGCGTGTCTATGATCTGACTACCTTTGCCCACACAACGCGGGATTTTGAGTTTGATATAGACTGAGACACGGCAAGAGCATGCAGCGAAAGAAGAATACAATCCCCCTCGTCCTGCGAATCGTGCGTTCAGTTTTTCCCGTGCTCGAACGAATTGCTCCTTTTCTGGCCGATGGGATTTTCCGGATGGTCTTTTACTTTCCTTTGAAATATCCGTTGCCGGACAAGGAAATTGAGACTGAAAAAATGGGTCAGGCATTTTCGCTTTCATTGAATGGAAAGACGATCCGGGGTCACCGGTGGGGTGATCCAACAAAGCCTTACATTTTACTTGTGCACGGTTGGGCAGGACGCGCCACTCAGTTTCGGAAATTCATTCCACCTTTGGTTGATCGGGGTTTTCATGTCATTGGCCCCGACGGTCCGGCGCATGGAAGATCGGACGGCAGAAAAACATCCATCCCGGAATTTGAGCAGATGTTTTGGGCCATTTTCGAAAAATTTGGAGAGCCCGCCGGTATTATCACGCACTCGTTCGGTGGTGCAGCGATGATGAATGCTGCCATGCATGGTCTCTCAATAAAGAAATTGGTCAATATTGCCTCCCCAACAATCGGCGATGAGATCCTGCTGACCTTCCTTCGGGCAATCAACGGATCGTGGCGTTCGGCCGAGCGGTTCAAGAGGTATGTAATTCGACGGACCGGGAAGTCGTTTGATGATTTTACCGCCCTCTATGCAGTCCGGCGACTACTAAAACCCATCGATCTTCTCATGATCAATGATGCCGAGGACAAAGACGTGGTCTTTCGCAGCGCGGAAGAACTTCTCAAAGTGTACCCGTCGGCTAAGTTGTATAAGACGTCTGGCCTGGGTCACACCCGGATTCTCAGGGATGACCAGGTTATTACCAAGGCGCTCGAATTTATTGCTGGGTAGCTGTAACTACACGGCAACACGCCCGTCTATCATGATATCTGGGGTTTCCCGATCATGGAATTGTTGTACCTTGGCGACCTGAAAACGCACTAATTTGACATTTTGGGGCAAAATTTGAAACTCTAAGCCCAATCCACAGTTGAAGGGTAGGGAAGGCTATAAATCAAGAAGCATGGGCAAGATAATTGAGACACATAATATTTCGAAGGTTTACAAAATGGGTGACAATATTGTCAATGCCCTTCAGTCTGTCTCAATGATTATTAATAGGGGAGAGTATGTGGCATTTATGGGGCCTTCCGGTTCAGGTAAGTCTACATTGATGAACATAGTCGGATGCCTTGACTCACCAACTGCGGGTACGTATGAGCTGAATAACCAGATGGTGAGCGAAATGACTGAAAATGAGTTGGCCACTGTCCGCAACAAAGAAATTGGTTTCGTATTTCAAACGTTCAACCTGCTGCCGCGGGCTACCGCTTTGGAGAACGTCGCTTTGCCGCTGATCTATGCTGGTTATGGAAAACAGGAGCGGAGCGAAATGGCCATGGGAGCGCTGGAAAGTGTAAACCTGGGTGACCGTCACCACCACCGACCCAACGAACTATCGGGTGGACAGCGGCAGCGTGTGGCTATTGCAAGGGCACTCGTAAACAGCCCCTCCATCATTCTTGCCGATGAGCCCACCGGTAACCTGGATTCGAAAACATCCTATGGTATCATGACCCTTTTTCAGGAACTTCATGACAAGGGCAACACGATCATCATGGTGACCCACGAAGATGACATCGCTCACTATGCTCACCGCATCATACGCCTCCGTGACGGGCTGGTCGAGTGGGATAAGCCGAATGAGAATGTAAACCGCCAGTTGGCAGATGCTCCTGTTGCGCATTAGCAGAGACTCTTGTCCGTTTTAAGAGAGCATCGTTTTTCATAGCTTCGTAAGCCGTGAAGCGATTTATCCTCTTCCTTCTTTTCGCCTGCCTTGCTCAACCATTTTGCTTGGCTCAGTCTCCTGTGGAGAGCCCCAAAACAAGCAACACTTTTATTGGACTGCTCGTGGCTGGTAATCAGTCATGGTTTACAGGCCTGGATTATTCAGGTGTTGGTGCATCTGCGGGCCAAAACACAAATGTGCGCACTGCCCCTGAATTTGGTTATAAATTTGGGATTACGGTAAATCATGAGTTGTCGGCCCGTTTTTCCATGGAATGTTCTCCAGGTTACGTCTTCGAGCAAAGCAACCACCGTAATGACTTTACCGATTTTCACCTTTCCTTATCCTGGGTCGAATTACCGGTGACGATCAATTACTCCTTTACCCCCAAAAAGAATCTATCGGTTTTTGTGGGATCAGGCTTTGCGGTAAGGAAACTGACTAAGTCGGTGATGAAAATCACAACTACGCTAAGCAATGGCTTCTCTGTGAATGGTTCTTATGATGAAAATATAAATGAATGGAATGTATTTCCAACAATTTATTTGGGCGGAAACATTAGCTTTTCTGATATCAGCAGGCTGACAGTTCTGTTTGCGTACCAAAGGAGCCTCTCTAAACTATTTAGACCCTCAAACTTACTTCCATCCATAAATGCGACCTCAGTGGATCTAGACTTTACGCAAAATTCCTTTACTTGCAGTATGGCCTATTCCGTGAATGTGCGATGATTTAAGTAGTCTTCTCCAAAATGCACGAATGAAAATTTATACCAAAACCGGCGATCAGGGAACCACAGCACTCTTCGGTGGAAAACGTGTATCCAAATCTGACCTTCGCATTGAGACATACGGAACAGTCGATGAACTGAATTCGTGGATTGGTGTCTTGCGTGACCAGGAAATCAATCGAACACGAAGCGAAGAACTGATCGAAATACAAGATCGCCTGTTCACCATCGGATCTCTCCTTGCTGCCGAGCCTGGAAATTCCAAGGTAAAAGTTCCTGCCCTTATCGCGTCGGACGTCATCTTTCTAGAAAGAAAAATTGATACGATGGAAGCAACCTTAGAACCGATGAAGGTATTCGTTCTTCCGGGCGGACATCCGTCCGTTTCATTCGGGCATGTTGCACGAACCGTATGCCGTCGCGCGGAAAGGCTGGTCATCGAGTTGGATAACCAGGAGAAAGTAGAGCCGCTGATCATCCAATATCTTAACCGACTTTCTGACTATCTATTTGTTCTCTGCCGGGCCATGGCAGTTGAATTGAAGGCACCGGAGACGCCGTGGAAACCCCGGATGTAAATCTCGCCGGCTTGGGCTAGCCCTCGTAAATGACCCAATTATTGGGATTGTATTAAGAATTCTTCAAAAACCAAAATTTCCTAACATCCGTTAGCCCACCTATCAGATTAGGTTTAACTTTCCGCCCTAAACAACCCGTACCATGGTCGATACGCTGGACATCAAGATTAACAAAGTTGCTGCCTCCCGTCTTTCCAAGGTTGATTTTCAGGATATCCCGTTTGGGAAAGTGTACACCGACCATATGTTCGTGGCGGATTACCGAAAAGGAGATTGGGGCAATTTTCGTGTCGTGCCGTACGGCCGCATTGAGATAAGTCCCGCGACCCCCGCACTCCACTACGGCCAATCCATTTTCGAGGGATTAAAAGCGTACAAGAATGATCAGGGTCAAGCACTGGTATTCCGCCCGCTCGACAATTGGAAGCGCATGAATATTTCAGCAGACCGCATGTGTATGCCTTATCTTCCTGAAGACATATTCATGGAAGGTATGGAAACCCTTATCCGGCTAGACCGGAATTGGATCCCGACAGCCGATGGCAGCTCACTCTATATTCGCCCGTTCATGTTTTCTGCTGAGGAGTATATTGGTATTCGCCCCTCCCTGGATTTTACATTTATGATTATTAATTCTCCGGTTGGACCTTACTATTCAACACCGGTGCGTGTCAAGATTGAGACCAAGTACGCGCGCGCCATAGAAGGCGGAACCGGGTTTGCAAAAACAGGAGGTAACTACAGTGGGTCGCTCTACCCCGCCAAGTTGGCACAAGAGCAAGGCTATCATCAACTGATTTGGACCGACGGCCATGAGCACAAGTATGTGGAAGAGTCAGGAACAATGAACGTGATGTTTGTATTCGACGACATATTGGTGACGCCCTCTTTGGGCGATACAATCCTTCGCGGCATTACGCGAGACAGCGTCCTGACGCTTGCTCGCCAGTGGGGTATGAAAGTGGAAGAGCGAAAAGTAACCGTCAAAGAACTGGTGGAAGGCCTTCAGAATGGTAGGGTCAAGGAAGCTTTCGGCGCAGGTACTGCCGCCACCATTGCTCACATCGAGTTGATCGGCCATGAAGGCAAGAACTATTTCCTTCCGCCTGTAGAGACCCGAAAGTTCTCCAACCGTGTCCTCCAGGAATTGGAAGGCATGAAGCACGGCACCAGGCCCGATCCGTTCGGGTGGATTCATGCGATTTAGGAGCTGGATGCTAGATACTGGATCCTAGATACTGGATACCGAAGGCTGGCTTCCTGTTTGCGTTGGTCCCTGCATTCATCTGTGCTATTCCCCGGTTACGCCAGACGCTTCGTCGGGCAGGCGTGTAATCCCTGCCTGTGCTGCCGCATCGGCAGGCTGGCGTGGTAAAACTTTGGACTTTTTCCCCGAAGTTCGGGCATGATTCGGCTCTGGCCCTTCCTTCTTCTTCTTAGCCTCACTGTTCAGGCCCAAAAACAACTGGTTCTTTTGAAACGTGGAAAGCCTGTCGGCAATTTTCCCGAAGGAACCTACATCTACTTTCAGCTCAAGGACGGCAGCCGCTCGGAGGGTCACATCGTCGAGCTCCTGGAATTTGCCATCATAACTTCTCAAGATACCGTTCCTTTCAACACCATTGATAAAATCGGAATTCCGAAAGAACAACGGAAAGGAATTGCCCCGCTATTGGGCGGTTTGTTACTGGGTGGTGGTGTCCTCTATTTCAGCATTGACATGATCAATAGTGCACTGGGATACAACCCGCCAGGGATAGATACTCAGGTGGCAACGACATCGGCCATCATGATCGGCGTGGGAAGTTTGCTGTCCTTTATCCGCCCGAAGTACAGGCGTGTTAACATGGGGACCTTTCTGCGTACAGTGGATTATAAGTCGAAGTTTTATAAGAATCCCACCTGAGGGAATATTGATTATGGAACCATGAATATTGAATGTTGAAGTGTTACATTTGGTGAAAATTTTTTATGACTAGCGACCAATTGAAAGACGTGAAGGCCCGCGTGGCTGCCTTGAGGAGGTATCTTTGACTACGATAGAAAACGCGTAGAAATCGAAGACGAGGAGCGGATTACCCACCAGGCTGATTTCTGGAATAATTCGAAGCAAGCAGAAGCAATCCTGAAGGACATTCGGGCTAAGAAAGTATGGACTGATGCGTACGACGCCGTCAGCAAGCAGGTGGACGACCTTGAAGTCCTGAACGAATTTCAAGAGGCGGGCGATGCTTCCGAAGAAGAATTGGATCTGGAGTACAAAAAGGTTGAAAAATCTGTCGAGGAGCTGGAGTTCAAGAAAATGCTGAGCAAAGAAGAGGACCAGCTCAGTGCGATGATTGAGATCAACCCCGGAGCCGGCGGTACAGAGAGCCAGGACTGGGCGGACATGCTCCACCGTATGTACATCATGTGGGGCGAGAAAAATGGCTACAAGGTTAAAGAAGTAGACTACCAGGCCGGCGATGTGGCTGGAATAAAATCAGCAACGATTGAAATTGAAGGACCCTTTGCCTACGGCAAACTGAAGTCAGAAACCGGAGTTCATCGCCTGGTGCGCATCTCTCCATTTGATTCTAATGCAAGGCGTCATACATCATTCGCCTCTGTCTTTGTTTATCCTGAAGTTGATGATACGATCAACATTGAAATCAATGCCGCGGATATTGAGATGCAAACATCGCGTTCTGGAGGAGCCGGTGGTCAGAATGTGAATAAAGTAGAAACGAAAGTTCAACTCACCCACAAGCCGACGGGCATCGTCATTGTCTGCCAGGTGGAGCGATCGCAGCATGCCAACCGGGAGAAAGCCATGCAGATGCTTAAATCCAAACTCTACCAGGCCGAGATGGACAAGCGCAACGCAGCCCGTGACAAGGTGGAGGCTGGCAAGATGAAAATCGACTTCGGTTCACAGATCCGCAACTACGTCCTGCATCCCTATAAGCTCGTAAAAGATGCACGCACCGGCGTAGAGCGCACCGATGCGCAGAATGTGCTGGATGGGGATCTTGATGACTTTATTAAAGCGTTTTTGCTCGGCGCGACAGAAGCGAGTGTGAGAAAGTAATTTGGGAATTTGAGGATTTGGGAATTCGATGATGAAGACAAACCAATTTTACCGCTTACTTTTTACTGATTACTTTTTACTGATTACTTGATTAACGGATACCGATAGCCCTCCCGTGAGCCCCCTCTCCCCGCAAGTCTACACCCGCCAATTCTGGCTACTCTGCATGAGTTCCATGCTCTTTTTCGCGAGTTTCAACATGATTGTGCCCGAACTGCCTTCGTTTCTCTCGTCGCTGGGAGGAGGGGAGCACAAGGGGCTGATCATCGCACTTTTCACAGTTACCGCCCTGATCTCGCGACCCTTCAGCGGGAAACTGGCCGACCGGATTGGGCGCAAGCCTGTGATCATGCTCGGTTCGCTGGTATGCTTTGCATGCAGCATGATGTACCCATGGCTCACGACGGTCTTCGGGTTTTTGTTCTTACGGCTTCTTCATGGTTTTTCTACCGGATTTACCCCGACTGGCCAGACCGCGTACCTCGGCGACATTATTCCTGCGGCACGGAGAGGCGAGGCGATGGGGTACCTGGGAACGGCCGGAACTCTTGGGATGGCGGGTGGCCCGGCTCTCGGCGGATGGTTATCCTCTCTCTATTCCCTGGACGTAATGTTTTATTGCTCCTCGGGGTTTGCCATCCTCTCTTCGGTGATTGTGTTTACGATTAAAGAGACCATGACCGAGAAGCATCCGATTTCCTGGAAGTTGTTAAAAATCGAAAAGAAGGATCTCTTTGAACCCCGCGTCCTCGCGCCGTGCATTGTCATGGGGCTGTGTGCCTACGCTTATGGAAACCTCTTCACCATCATGCCTGACTTTGGTACGAACATGGGCATTGAGAACAAAGGACTCTTGTTCACTTACTTCACGGTTGCCTCCTTCTTGATTCGACTCCTGGCGGGCCGTGCCTCTGACCGCATTGGTCGCGTGACCGTATTGCGGATCGCCACAGCGTTTATGGCGATGGCTGTGTTGGCGATTGGCCTGTCGGACAGCAAGACGATGTTGATCATCGGCGCATTTATGTACGGCCTGGCCCAGGGCGCCACCTCACCGACGCTTCTCGCCTGGGCTGCCGACCTCAGCGACCCGGAACACAAAGGCCGCGGCGTAGCATCTCTGTACATCTTCATGGAATTCGGAATCGGTGTTGGCGCGTTTCTCTCTGGCCTGATCTACGGCGACAAGAGCTCGATGATCTTCGTAACATTCCTCATCAGCAGCATCCTCAGTGGGGTAGCATTTTTGTATTTGCTTTGGTTGCGTCGAAGTGCGGTAGAGCCTATGCTTGCGCACGGGTAGCAAGTTGCCAGTTACCGTTTCCAGGTGCTTCGAAAGTTGACTCTTTTTATCGGCAATCAGACAACCGGTTACCTGGCAACCGGTAACTGATTCAGCCGGCTTTGTTATATTTAGGGAGTTGTTTTACCTGACCTCCATGAAGCGTACCAACTTGTTTCTCATTCTCTTTGCGGTTGTAAGCATTTGCGAGTTGCTCGCTGTTTCACGCGGATGGACGGAGGTGCAACTGGTAGCCAAGCCGTTGATCATGCTCACGCTGATCGGCTACTACATGTCGGCGACATCCTCCAGCAATGGCACCTTGATCCGTGCTATGTTTTTTTGCTGGACGGGTGATATTTTGCTGATGGGGCAGGATGGAGGGGAGTTGTATTTCATCCTCGGGTTGCTCGCCTTTCTCGTGGGCCATGTCCTTTACATTATTGCCTACCGTCAGCTGCAGTGGGAAGATAAATCCAACGAACTATTGCCCACACAGAAACTGCGCTATGCGTTTCCGGTAGTGCTGGCCGGCACCGGACTCCTGGTGGTGCTGATTCCACGACTGGAGCACCTTACCATTCCGGTGATTGTGTACGCTTTGGTACTTATGCTTATGGCGATGGCGGCCATCTTCCGCTACGGACGAACTTATGTAGATAGTTTTTGGTTCATCACCGCCGGAGCGATCCTCTTCATGGCCTCCGATTCTATCCTAGCGATTAATAAATTTCACACCTCTTTTGCTTTCGCTGGACCCTTGATCATGCTTACCTACATCCTCGCGCAGTATTTGATTGTGGAAGGGGTGCTTAGGCATGGGAGCAAGGGGTGAGTGAGGCGCTGGGGAATTGTCCCGTCCAGGGATCCGGAGAATCCAATAATAAATATCCAATATCAAAGTGAAGAGATCTCTGACGGGGGAAATGGATATGGAGGAAGAGGGAAAGGGAATACTGAATATTGATTATAGAATGTTGGAGTTTGAGGTTCACCATTCAGCATTCACTGTTCAGTATTTAATATTCAGTATTCAGCTACCGTTTCCTAATATTCCCGCTTCCCGAAGCGTGACTATTTACCCGCTTCGGGTCGCCCGTGTAGGTAATGTTCCCACTTCCGGTGATGCTCGCGTCCAGATCTTCTTTCACATTGATCTCCACGTCCCCAGAGCCTGAGATGCGCACAGCACACTTATCCGTGGAAAGATTTCCCGCCATCACTTTCCCTGATCCGCTGATGCCGGCTTTCACTTCCCTTGCAGTGCCTGACGCAACGATTTTACCAGATCCTGAAATACCAAGATCTGCCATGCCCTGTATCGTAGCGGTCATATTGACTTTCCCTGATCCACTCACGTCGCTGTCAAAGTTGTTGCATGACCCTTTGATGTTCATATCTCCTGAGCCGGAGACATCCGCCTCAACGTTTCCAGATGCAACAAATTCCAATTGAAGGGAGCCCGATCCACTTACATTCAAGTTGAGGTTCCCGGCTGTAATCTTGTCGCTTGCGATTAGGTTTCCGGAACCACTTACACTGACGCCTTCAAGCGTTGGGACGGTAACATATACTTTGATGTTGTCCTTTTCACCCCAGTTCCAGTTCATCCATCGTCCTTCTTTTCCAATGACAAGCCGATCGCCATCCACTTCTGTTTCTATTTCGCGAAGGACATCAGCTGGTCCTTCCAATTCTACTTTCTGAGGACTGCCTTGCTTCAGGTACAGGGTGCCGGGCACACGGTAAGAGAGTTTGGTAAACGATGCAACGCTGCGTGTTTCGCGGTTTTGGGCCAGCAAGAGTGTGGTGGCCATCAAAAACAGGGCGGAAAGAGCTAGTTTTTTCATAGGAGTGGAGTTTACAGACTAAAGGACGTGCCGACTGCCGAAAGGTTGCTTGGCGTCAAGCGAATCTTTTCCTTTGGACGCCACCGAACAATATTCGGGTTACATGACGGTCTTTTCCTACACCACCATTCAGACGCCCAGCGCGGGTATTTACAAAGAAAAGGGAAGCAAGTTTCTGGCCTTTGCGTACCCGGTAACCACCGAAGAGGAAATCAAGAATCAGCTCAAAACATTGAAAAAAAAATACTTTGACGCGAGCCACCACGGCTATGCCTACATCCTTGGCCCCGCCCAGGAAAGGTACCGCGCCTTCGACGACGGCGAACCGAACCACTCTACCGGCGACCCCATCCTGGGCCAAATTCGCTCCCGCAAACTCACAGATGTGCTCGTTGTTGTTGTCCGGTATTTTGGAGGCACGCAACTTGGAATCGGAGGGCTAATCGCCGCCTACCGGGCCTCAGCGGATGCGGCATTGTCTGGCGCCGCAGTCATTGAAAAGGAAGTAAAGGTCACACTGAAGATCAACTTTGAATTCTCCGCTACACAGGAAGTAATGAAAATGATCAAGGAATTCGGAATCAAGATTCTGGATCAGGAATTTGGTGAGAAGAGCCACATGCGGTTGGAAGTAAGTCTGCGACGCGAAGCGGATCTACTCAAAAAAATTGATCTCCTTCGGGCCCGAGGGTCAGCCTTGGGAATCGGGAAGGATTAAGAATCAATGGAACCGGGGAATAAAAATCGTATCTTCCATATCCCAAATCCATACTATGAAACGCATCCCTCTTTTTCTCGCAATGTCATTTATTTATTTGTCCGTTTACGGGCAGAACGACACCCTTACCTATATCCGCAAACAGCACATGATTCCAATGCGGGATGGCGTAAAACTAAACACGCATGTCTACACCCCGGTTGGAACAGTAGAGCCATTGCCAATCCTCTTGCTTAGAACGCCCTATGGAATAAAGAGCACGCCACACTTGAATACGTTTCAGTACTTTAAGGATATGGCCAAAGCGGGATACATTTTTGTTTTCCAGGATATCCGCGGGCGCTATGGTTCGGAGGGCACCTTTGAAATGCAACGATTCACGCGTGACAAGAAGAACCCGAAAGCGATCGATGAAAGCACAGATACATATGATGCCATCGAATGGCTTCTGAAGAATGCCCCAAACAACAATGGTAAAGTGGGAATGTTCGGTATTTCTTATAGCGGGTGGACGACCATGATGGGAACAATTGATCCCCACCCGGCACTCAAAGCCGTCTCAGAGCAGGCTACGCCTTCAGACATGTGGATGGGGGATGACTTTCATCACAACGGCGCCTTTCGCTTAAGCTATGGTTTTGAATACGCCTATATGGAAGAGGCAACGAAAGAGGACGCGGATTTTCCGTTTGACATTTATGATACATACGACTGGTATTTGAAACTAGGGCCACTTACCAATGTGAATGAGAAGCATTTTCACGGGAAAATTCCAACATGGAATGATTTTGTCAAACACCCCGACTACGATGAATTCTGGAAGAAACAGTCCTTGCCGTATAGACTAAGCGCTCCAACAGTGCCTAACCTTCACGTAGCTGGATTCTGGGATCAGGAAGATTTCTATGGACCGTTGAAAGCCTATGAGGTCCTCGAGAAAAAGGATAGCCGCAATCAGAATCACATTGTCATTGGTCCATGGAATCATGGTGGCTGGGCCAGATCAAAAGGAGATCGGCTCGGCAACATTAATTTTGGGGTACCTACCAGCGAGCAGTTCTGCAGAGATATTCAGGCTGCGTGGTTTGCCTATTACCTTAAGGGTAAAGTGACACCACCAAAGCCCGAATCAGCGCCATTTGTTCTGCAAGAAAACCCAGGTGGAAAATTTCCTGAGGCCTTTGCTTTTCAAACGGGCTCCAACACATGGCAGTCGTATGCGAATTGGCCACCCACATCGCAAACCACTTCGCAGCGCTTGTATCTGCAGGCAAATGGAAAACTTGCCTTCACTCCTCCGGCAGGAGATGCTGGATTTGATTCGTATTTGTCCGATCCTGCTCATCCGGTCCCCTATCGCCAGCGCCCGATCGAAGCCACTTATAGTGAGGGCTCACGTTGGTATACCTGGCTCACGGAAGATCAGCGGTTTGTTCACAATCGGCCAGATGTGCTGAGTTGGGAAACGGATGTTCTGCTTTCGGATGTAACGGTGACGGGCAATGTTCTTGCAACGCTTTATGCGGCCACCACGGGCACCGACAGCGATTGGATTGTCAAGTTCATAGATGTCTATCCGGCGATGTATCCGGAGGATCCTAAGATGGGCGGCTATCAGCTGATGATTGCAAATGATGTATTCCGGGGTCGGTATCATAATAGCTTTGAAAAACCGGAGGCCATTGTCCCCAATGCGGTTAATCGATACGCCGTTGATCTGCATGCAGTTAATCACGTCTTCAAAAAGGGCCACAAGATCATGATTCAAATACAAAGCACATGGTTTCCGATCATTGACCGCAATCCGCAGAAATTTGTTCCCAATATCTTTGAAGCAACCGAGGCCGATTTTCAACCTGTGATTCAACAGATACATCGATCGATATCATTTCCAACTCATCTTGTCTTGCCCATTCAGAAGTGAATGGACACTGCAACTGCCCGCGCCACGCTTTTGAGCAAGTCCAAGAATCAAGTTGGGGAGGAAAGGGGTAATCATTACTTTGTGGTTGATTCCAATTTATTGTGAAGAGAGATCCGGCCCTGATATTCATTTTCATCACGTTGCTCATTGATGTCACAGGATTCGGCATTATTATCCCGGTAATGCCCAAACTGGTCATGTCGCTGATTGGTGAGGGCGCGACGTTGAGTCAGGCTGCCACGTACGGAGGGTGGCTGATCTCGTCTTACGCAGTTACGCAGTTTTTCTGCGCACCCATCGTTGGCGGTCTCAGCGATCGGTTTGGGCGGCGGCCCGTTCTTCTCGGTTCCTTGTTTGGCTTTGGAATCGACTACCTATTCCTTGTCTTTGCGCCATCCATTGGCTGGTTATTCGTTGGGCGCATTGTGGCAGGTGCTATGGGTGCCAGTTTCACCACGGCAGGCGCATACATTGCCGACATCAGCACGCCGGAGAATAGGGCGCAAAACTTTGGTGTTATTGGCGCCGCATTCGGTCTCGGTTTTATTATTGGCCCCATGATCGGCGGACTCCTGGGTGATTTCGGAGCGCGTGTACCGTTTATGGTAGCAGGCGGACTTACGTTGCTTAACTGGCTTTATGGATTCTTCATTCTCCCGGAATCACTCAAACCAGAAAATCGAAGGCCATTTGAATGGAAACGGGCTAACCCTGTTGGCACGCTTGTAAGCCTGTGGAAGTATCCCGTCATTGCCGGAATGCTCATCGCACTCTCATTTGTTTATATCTCTGCGCACGCAGTGCAAAGCAACTGGTCGTACTATACCATTGAAAAATTCAAGTGGACTCCCACCAACATCGGAATCTCCTTAGCCGTTATCGGATTTGCGTTTGCCCTGGTGCAGGGAGTTCTTATCCGCAGAATCATTCCGAAACTGGGGCAGGAGAGAAGCGTCTATTTTGGCCTCGGATTCTATTCACTGGGATTCCTCTTATTCGCGTTCTCCACCGAAGGATGGATGATGTACGCGTTCACATTGGTCTATTGCCTTGGAGGAATCGCCGGGCCTGCGATGCAGGGCGTTATGTCGGGTGTGGTGCCTCCCAATGCCCAGGGGGAGTTGCAGGGAGGATTCACCAGCCTCATGAGCCTTACATCCATCTTCGGACCGCTACTGATGAACAACTTGTTTGCCTTTTTCTCTAAACCAGGAGCCCCAGTATATTTTCCGGGTGCTGCGATGCTTCTGGGTGCTGTGTTAACGTTGATTAGCGTGATTCTCGCACGGAGAACGCTGAAGGCCAATCTCAGGGCGGGAGCAACATAATATCGGGGTATCCAATATCCAACACTGAATATCCAATATCGAAGTTTGGAGACTCCCACTTGGATGTTGGGTGTTCGTTATTGGATGTTGGGCATTTATGATTCGATTTGGTTTGCTGTGCGATTCAAAGTCAAAGAAACATTCAATATCCAACACTGAATATCCAACATCGAAGTTTGGAGACTCTCTTTCAAATACTCAGATCACGGTGTTTCATCCCACATCAGCGGAACCCTGATGGCTTCATAAATCTGCAAACACACCCATGCATCGGTCGCCGCGTAGGTCACCTGCTTTGCGTCGAGTTGTGGTGCTTCCCAATTACTGGTTTGCGCACTTTTAGAGATTCTGTATCCGAGTACGAGGGCAGTCAGTTTTTTTACCCCCTCAACTGCAAATCCGGCCGCTTTTGTCAGTGTTGTTAGTTCAACAAATCCATCAGGGTCAAACTTTTTGAGCAACTGCAACGCTTTGATATCATCGCGGATAGCGACACCTATCTTGAGAATTTTTGGGTTTGACAGGAACGCAATCATCTCGTGGGTCAGGCCCGTAGCATTGAGACGAAAGAGGTAGACTTTGGTTGGCGTAGCGATTTGGAGAATAGCTACTTTGTTATGATGCCCCCGCACAAAAACGGGTTTTGTTTCGGTGTCAAAGCCGACACGGTCGTAGGCACCGATTTCATGGAATGCCGCAGGAACTTTTTCCGGATCAGAAACAACGACTACATCGCCGTCATAGGCCCCCAGAGGGAGCTCGTTGACTTCCTCATTGGAAATGGTTCGTGCAGGATCTTCTGCGTTCATGCATCAGTAACCTTCACCTCGTAGTGAACGCCACGGTCCTTTAGGTAGTTGATTATGAACTGAAAATGGTCACCCAAGTACTCGGGAGGAGAAATGCCTTTGCGGGAATAGCTGCCATCCAGCACAAGGTGTGCGGCAGCGGTACATGTGTATCCGGTAGTACGTGCCATAGAAAGCGTTCCGGTTTTGTCGGTTCGGTCTAACAGATTGTATTCGTAAGTTAAAGACTTCCCGGCCTCTTCACCAGTCATGCGGATTCGCATCACCGTGAACTCTTCTTCGCCGGGTTTCAGCTTCCATTTAGGGAAGAGTAGTTTGGCGGTCAGGTCAATGGGCCGGATTTTCATTCCTTTCACATCGACTTCATCATAGGAGAAGAACCCGGATTCACGAAGTACCCGCAGATACTCGATGCAACCCGGGTACCGCAAGGTCTTTTCGATCATGTTTGGAATATGGCTCATGGTTTTGATCAGCGAGCGTAGCCCATCCGAATTCCAGGATTCCAGAGTCCCCACTTTTGGGAAAGTTACAAGCTCGGGGTCAGAGAGGGCCTCCTGGGTCACGATGGCGCCGTTTCTAAAGTACCGTGCCGGGCGGATGTATTCTTCGATGACGTCAATGGGTGAAAACACCGCCATGTATTCGTAGGGCCAGATGCGCACCAGGGGCAAGCCGCCCACCAGGCATTCATAATGGCTGATCTTCATCTTTTTATCATGGTAGCCAAGGATCACGTTGGCCATGCCCGGAGCCACTCCGCAGTCCGTGACAATGGTCACCTTATTGGCGATCGCCAACTCGTCCAGGGCAAGAGGATCTTCCAAAAAGAACGAAATGTCCACCATGCTCTTGCCAGCTTCGATGACTCTCTTTACGGTTTCAAAACCCATAAATCCGGGCACTGCACCAACGACCAGGTCGGCAGGAGCGATCGCGGTTCGGAGGACATCGGCATCTGCGAGGTCCGCTTTTTGAGTGGCTATGCCTGCGTTTTTCAATTCCGCCAATGCCCCTTCATTTATGTCAACGGACGTGACGTCAAATGATTTTGCCAGGTCAATGGCCATGGCTTTGCCCACCAACCCAGCACCCAGAACAACAACTTTCTTCTTCATACAACAGTGGAAAATTTACTTACCTTCAACATC
Organism: Cyclobacteriaceae bacterium; assembly: GCA_031423035.1. Classification (GTDB taxonomy): domain Bacteria; phylum Bacteroidota; class Bacteroidia; order Cytophagales; family Cyclobacteriaceae; genus ELB16-189. Next base: position 18,305 of record JANPES010000268.1, read on the forward strand.
CTAACGCTAACTTGCCATAACCTTAACACGTCCTTACGTCCATGTTTGAAGCCGCGAAGATACTTGAAAAAGCGAAACACTCCGCCTTCTGGCTGTGGGTGTTGAATCAGGCGCACCTGAGAATGGTACCATTCAATCTCCCACATAGGTTTCAGATAATGGAACTTTCGGATCATCATTTAAAAGCCCGAATTCCCTACCGACGGAGCAACTTCAACCACATACGCGGACTGCATGCGTGTGCCTTAGCTACCATTTCGGAGTTTGCCACCGGGTTCTTGTTGCTGTCCCGTCTGGACATAAAGAAGTACCGGCTAATTATGCAGCGCATTGAAATGGACTATCATTACCAGGGAAAGATGGATGCGTTTGCCGAATTCTCCACTAGCGATACGTGGTATCAAGACGAGATTATAGGTCCGTTGCAAACAAGCGAATCGGTGGTAGTCCCATGCATCGTTAAGATTCACGATGCGAAGGGAAACCACCTGACTACGGGAAAGGTATTCTGGCAAATCAAAGATTGGACCAAGGTGAAGACCAAGGCTTGATGATCTTATGAATTAAATTAACTTTCGGTTTATTTTAAATGCAAATAATTTCAGACCATGCGTAAAATTGACCAGCTTTTGTCCGAATATGGAGAGAGTCACCAGAACGTCACAAACAAGACGATTCATTGGATTTGTGTTCCGCTGATATTTTTTAGTGTAGTCGGAATGGTCGCCGCTATTCCGTCGGGTATTGTGCAAACATTTCTGGGCGAAGGGAACCCCTATGCTAATTGGGCAACTGTTTTTCTCATCATTCTGCTGGCCTACTACGTTACCTTGTCTTTGCCGCTCGCCGTGGGCATGATGTTGTTCGGTGCGTTGTGCCTATTGATGACTCAACTCGTTGTTACTTCTGGCGCTCCACTGTGGGCAGCCAGTCTGACCATTTTTGTTCTTGCCTGGATTGGTCAGTTCTACGGACACAAAGTGGAGGGAAAGAAACCATCATTTTTCAAAGACCTTCAGTTTCTCCTGATTGGTCCCGCATGGTTAATGCACTTTATCTATAAGAAACTCGGAATTCCTTACTAATTGGAAAAGGGGTATAGCGTTTCGACTGAAGTACCCGCCGGATTTTCTGCGGACTTTGAATATTTCCTGTTTGGCCAGGAGAAGCACCTGAAGTTGCAGTCTACGCAATGGGCCCACTACTACCTGCTGCGGAAACCCAATCAGAAGATAATGGCGCAGGTGGCCTTTCACATCACAGATCATGCTGCGCTTTCACCGCTGCGTGCACCGTTTGGCTCTTTTCTATTTTCAGAAAAATTATCACCCCAAGCCCTATACGAATTTGTTCATCAGGTGGAGCGATTGCTCGGCAGAGCAGGTGTCGCGATCATTTCCCTCACCGAGCCGCCATTGTACTATCGGAAATCGGGAGAACTTCTCCATACGATCCTGATCAATCAGGGATTTCGAATTTCTAATGCTGAGCTGAGCTCAGGAATACGCATTGAGCGCATGGCATTCGAAGAAAAAATTGAGACCTGGGAAAGGCGAAAATTGAAGCAGGCTAAGCTGAAGGGATTGACTTTTAAGCTTCTCCCGTTGAGTGATCTGGCAGAGGTATACCATCTCATTTTGAAGTGCAGAGAACAGCGGGCGCATGCGCTCAGTATGACCTTGTCTGAACTCGAAGCAACAGTGAAAGCATTTAAAAACGAGTTTGTTCTGTCTGGTGCTTTCTTACATAAAGAATTAGTCTCTGCGTCAATCGCCATCCGGGTACATCGCGATATCTTGTATAACTTCTATTCCGGACACTTGAAAAAGTATGACGCCATAAGTCCCATGGTGACCTTATTGGGCGGGCTTTACCGGTATTGCGAGCATCAGAAAATTCATTTACTCGATCTTGGGACTTCCGCGATTCACGGGCAGCCCAATTTCAGCCTTCTTGAATTCAAACTCCGGCTTGGCGCGGTTCCTTCCATCAAACTTACCTTTGAGAAACAAATTGCCTGATGCCTCCATTGGTCTCTGTCATTTGCCTGTGCTACAATCATGAGCGGTTTGTTAGGGATGCACTGCAATCGGTCATCGATCAAACTTACTCACCTATTGAGTTAATTGTAGTTGATGATTTCAGTCGTGATCGCAGCGCTGAGATCATTCGCAATTTCGTGACTCATCATCCGGAGGTCACATTTATTCAGTTGCCAGCCAATATGGGGAATTGTCGCGCCTTCAACCGAGGGCTTGCGATAACTCAGGGTAAGTATATCATCGACCTTGCCGCTGACGATGTCCTGACTCAGAAGCGCGTGGAGCGTGGAGTTGCTGTATTCGAGTCAAACCCGGAAATTGGCGTTCAGTTTTCGGATGCGGAACTCATGGATGAAAATGGCCTCACCACCGGTTTTCATTCCGACAAATTTCCGCACATAACAATTCCTTCTGGAATGATCTTTTCAGACATACTCTCCCGATATTTTATAAACAGCCCGACGATGATGATGCGAAAGTCCCTGCTGGATGAGCTGGGCGGGTATGATGAATCGCTGGCCTATGAGGACTTTGATTTCTGGGTCCGATCAACTCAGCGGACACAGTATAAGTATCTCCCTGATCCGCTCGTGAAAAGAAGGGTATTGACGTCCTCGATGGGCAGGCAACAGTATGATACAGGAGGCATTCAGCAACAGTCTACTTTTGTGATTTGCAAAAAGGCTTTAGCCCTTTGCAAGGAAAGAGAAGACTTCATTGCTTTGAAAAAACGAATCCGCTACGAATTTAGACGAGCAGTCGGGGTCGGGGCCTGGAGCCTTTCATGGAGGTATCTGAAACTTTGGAGCGCAGTGCCTTAATTACTTGCGATTGTCCCCACCAGAGACAATACTGAAGTAGCTGTCATACCGCGAAGGGAAAATCCGTCCGTCTTCGAGTGCCTGCAGGACAGCGCATTTTGGTTCGCTCAGGTGAAGGCAGCGCGAGCCAAATTTACACTCTAGCCTCAGATCCCGCATTTCTGGAAAATAGTCTGATATTTCCTGTGGCTGCATCTCGGAAAGTCCCCACTCTTTGACGCCTGGCGTGTCGATGACATACGTGGTGACATCTATCTGGAACATTTCGGCGAAGGTAGTGGTGTGGGTGCCTTTCTGGGTGGCGTTGGACACTTGGCTTACAGTTTGTTTAAGATGTGGAAAGAGCCGGTTCAGTAGAGTTGATTTTCCAACACCAGAGTGCCCGGCAATCAGGGTGGTTTTGTTTTTCAATAGTTCTAGTAAGGGAAGCAGCGTCTCAATTGAAGTTGCTGAGATCAATTCTGTTGTAACACCAACTGAGCCGTACAAATTTTGAAGTTGATCGACATGCTCTCGCTCTTGGGGAGTCAGCAAGTCTTTTTTGTTGAAGATAAGGACCTGCGGAATTCGGAAGGACTCCGCGCTCACAAGAAATCTGTCGATGAAGCCCGTAGATGTCCTGGGCTGCTTGATGGTTGCGATCAGAAGTACTTGGTCAACATTGGCTGCAAGGACGTGGCTGTGCCCCGTCTTCTTGACTGATTGCCGGAGAATATGATTGTCCCTGGGCTTTACTTCACTGATCGAAGCATCTTTGTTATCGATAATAAGCTCGACGAGGTCGCCGACAGCCACCGGGTTTGTTTCTTTGACTTCGTCAAGCCTAAGTTTGCCTTGGAGCCTGGCCAGATAAACTTTCCGGTCTTCCCCCAGCACTTCATACCAGGACCCGGTCGATTTCAGTACGCGCCCTTCCATGCCTCAAGTGTTTGTTTGCAATAGGCAACGATGATTGCGGTAGCTCCCAGGTTTCTTTCAACGTATTCCTTTGTCGTGCTGCATGCCCGTTGATAGGAAGCATTTGTACCCGTAATCATTTGAAACGTCTGATCGAGGTGGGCTGTATCGCTCACGGCAAAGGCACCGCCCAGGTTGATCAGGTCAGTGGCTTCCTGAAATTTGCCAATGGCCTTGTCGCCGAAAAATATTGGAATGCCATAGCATGCAGCTTCCAGGATATTATGAAGCCCCTCTTTGTATCCCCCGCCAACAAAAGCAAACTCACCATAGCGGTAGAGTTGGGTGAGTAAACCCATATGATCAACAAGAAGCACATCGGCATCTGCCACCTGACTCTCTTGGGTTTGTGAATAGCGAAGTGTGTTTCCCTTGATTCCCTTTTCGATTGTACAAAGAAAGTGTTCTTCAATTTCGTGAGGGGCGATAATAAATTTCAGGGTGCCTATATTCTGGTTGATGAACGGAATGAGCACAGCCATGTCGTTGGGCCAGGCACTGCCGATAACCATGACTTTTTTTCTACCCTTAAACTCAGCGGCGATCTTATTATTTTCATTTTGCTTAGCGATTTGCCTCACTCTGTCGAATCGGGTGTCTCCTGCAAGTGTTGAAGAAATACCGATGGTGTTGAGCAAATCAACCGACTCTTGATTTTGCACAAAGAAAAAACTGAAATTTCGGAGAATGCTCCGGAAGAAGGACACGAGTGGCTTGAAATAGATTTGGTCAGGACGGAAAATTGCCGAGATGGAAATTAAGGGAATGTTGTGCTCTTTAAGTGCGCGGCTGTAGTGGTACCAGAATTCATATTTTACAAAAATGGCAAGTGCTGGCCGAATAGTCTTGGCGAACCACTGGGCGTTTGAGTGAGTGTCCCACGGAAGGTAAAAGACGTGGTCTGCGTATGTATAGTCTTTTCGCACCTCGTAGCCAGAAGGGGAGAAGAAGGTAAGTAACACCCGGATTTCAGGGCGCCATGACTTCATGGCCTCGATGACTGGCCGGGCTTGTTCGAATTCACCCAGGGAGGAGCAGTGAAACCATATCAAGGGTGTGCCGGGAGCGGACAACGGGAAAGCACCTTTTAAGGCGTCGATCTGGTCGTGGCGGCCTTTTCGAAAAGCTGCCGCCTTGGGATTGAACCATGCGGCCGAACGATAAACCGCGCGTAGCAATGAAATTCCAATGTTATAAACGAGTTCAGCCATGGGATTATGGCCCTAAAGATAGAGCTTCAGCGTGTTACCCGTAAGGGTGCCTTGCAGGTGATTTTCCTGTTTATTTGTCATTTGACTATATTTAAGAAACAATTTACCCTAACCATGAAAAAATACATCTCCCTTATCGTTTGCGTGTCCGCCATGTTTGTGACCAGCAGGACCATGGGACAAGCCGACTTGAATGATTTATTGAAAGGCAGCCAGGCGGATGCCAATTATTTGGCCCAAGGATACCTGACGCCTGTGTTGAATGCTATTGGCAGCGGCCTTAATCAGGGCTGGTACAATACGGCGGGGACGCATAAGAAGTTCGGATTCGATTTGACGATTTCTGTCAGTTCGATTCAGTTTCCATCGGAGGACTTATTTTATGCGGTGGATAACTCCAAGCTGCAAACAATGAATATTGATAATCCCGTCAATGGACCCCCCAGTGGAATGGCTCCAACGTTTATAGGTCCGGATCCTGCTCCGACCTATATCTACAAGGACCCTATAACACAAACTCCCATTTCAGGAACAGAATTTCAGGGCCCTCCCGGCATAGACATTCAGAGCGTTCCTTTGGGTGGGCTACCTCTTCCCATGGTTAACCTTGGTATAGGAATACCAGTAGTAGGAGATGTCAAAATACGCTGGGCATCGGTAAGCTCAGATGCTGGGGCAAAAGTCAATCTGTTGGGATTTGCTGTCCAGCATGATATCAAGCAGCATATTCCGGGTCTCAAGGAGGTGCCCTTTGATTTGTCTGCGCTTATCGGATATACTTCATTCAGCTCGGAGGTAGGATTTGATTCCAGTAATCCTAGCCAGGTTGGTAAGGCTGACTTCAGTGCAACAACGATCCAGGGCTTGATTGGCAAGAAGTTTTCGGTTCTTACAGTTTATGGTGGAGTGGGTTACAATTTTTCAAGCGGCTCGTTCAAGGCAGTTGGCTCTTATCCAGACGCAACTACAGGAATTACATTGACGGATCCGGTTAGTATTTCTTCAAGTGTTTCCGGCCCCCGGATTACCGGCGGGCTGCGTTTGAAGCTAGCCATCTTCACCCTCCATGGTGATTACACCTTCCAGCGTTACAACACGATCACCCTTGGATTCGGTATCGCAGTAAGATAACTTATAGCTGATCGAAGACGATTCTTCGAAAGCCCTCGTTACCTTCCCAGGAACGAGGACTTTCTCTTTTCTACAAAGGCCTTCATCCCTTCCTTCTGATCGGCGCTGGCGAACGTCAGGTAGAAATTCTTGCGCTCAAACATCAGGCCTTCATCCAGCAACGTTTCAAACGAACGGTTCACGGCTTCTTTCGCTAGCTGCACAGCTATGGGTGACATTTGCGCAATCTCTTTGGCTAGTCCAATGGCCTCTGTGAGATAAAATTCCACTGGCACCACCTTGATCACAAGTCCATAGAAGTGAGCCTCTTCGGCGGAGAGAAATCTTCCAGTAAGAATGAGCTCCATTGCTTTGGCTTTGCCTAGCGCTTTGGTTAGCCGCTGTGTTCCACCCGCCCCGGGTATTGTTCCTAATTTGATCTCAGGTTGTCCAAACTTCGCAGTCTCCGAGGCAATAATCATATCACACGTCATGGCAAATTCGCAACCCCCGCCCAGAGCAAAGCCGGAAACGGCAGCGATGATCGGTTTCTTTGTTTTTCTGATTTGATCCCAGGTGCTGAATTGGTCCAGGAGCAACATATCGATAGCACTCTTGTCAGCCATTTGTTTTATGTCTGCGCCTGCGGCGAAGGCCTGCTCATTGCCCGTAATGATTATCACGCGAACCTGCTCGTTACGGTCCAACTCGGCGAGTGAGTCACGCACTTCCTGCATAAGCTGGGGATTCAGGGCGTTGAGCTCTTTGGGACGATTCAGCTCGATAAGAGCAATAAAAGGAGCCACCTGGGGATTTACTTTGATTAGTTCCATAAAGAAGAATTTGGTCCGTAAATCTAATAATCGCTGGATGAAAAGATAGAACTGATTTTACCCGCTCTCTTTACAGCTGGCATGTGCGTGGGGATTGTTATTTTTGGGCCTTATTTCGATTGGATGCGGATACTTTTTGTTTGCCTGGGTAATATTTGCCGGTCGCCATTGGCGGAAGCCCTATTTGTCCATAAGGTCTCGGCCCTCGGCCACGCGAACCTTTTCCACGCTGATTCCTGCGGGACCGGTGACTACAACCTGGGCAGCTCGCCCGATTATCGGACGGTAAGAAATGCGCGGAAAAATGGCGTGGAGATGGAGCACATTGCCAGGCAGTTGTCACGCTCCGATTTCGAGCGTTTTGACAACATTCTCGTGATGGACAACAACAACTTGCGGCATGCCCTGGCGATGAGTGACCCCAAGCATCATGCCAAGATCGCCCTCATGCGGTCATTTGATCCCTTGGGGCAGGGAGATGTGCCCGATCCATACTATGGAGGTGAAACGGACTTTCAAAAGGTCTTTGAAATCCTGGATCGGTCTGTTGAAGCGCTGGTAAACCAACACTTAGGCCAATCTCCGGGTTAGCTTTTTATAAGTACTTGGAGTGTAGACCGCGATGATTGCTCAAGGATCAGACCTTTGCTGCCGCGATATTTACGGTAGGTTGCTTCATCATAGTTTTTCACGGTGATCAAGGTAAGCCCGGTGTTGTAGTACACCTCGAAGTGTTCCGAAAGAATTTTAATTAGCTGCAGTACGTTGCCTTCCCGGAAGTCCACACAGAAGGAGAATGAGATAGCTGAATTTTGCATCACATTGATTTTCAGATTCTGCTCGGATAGGGCATGAAAGATCAGGCTAAGCTGGTGCTCATCGATGAATGTATAATCGGTCACGGAACAAGAGATCAGGCATTGATCTTCCTTGAAAATGATCAGCGGTGGCAGTCTTTCTATTTTTGTTTCATGAATACGGGTTCCCGGAAGTGTTGGATCATCAAAATTCTTGACCAACAGCGGGATATTGCGATTGGCCAGCGGCTTGATGGTCTTTGGGTGAATAACAGAAGCGCCATAGTAGGTCATCTCCGCAGCTTCGCGGAAGGGTAACTCTTGAAAAGCAACGGCTTCGGGAATCCGTTTCGGATCGGCGTTCATCACACCCGGAACATCTTTCCAGATGGTAACGCTGACCGCATGAAGACAGGATCCAAAAATGGCCGCGGTATAATCTGAACCTTCCCGACCCAGAGTTGTCGTGTATCCATGTTGATTTCCGCCAATAAATCCTTGCGTTACAATTATATGCTCTTGCAGGCGTGGCGCTAAGGCCTGGATTTTCTTTTCCGTGGTATCCCAATCCACTTTTCCTTCCCGGTAGGTTGCATCTGTTCGAATAAATTCCCGGGCATCGATCCATGCCGAACGAAGGCCAACATGCTGCAGGAAGTCCGCCACGATCCGGGACGAGATAATTTCACCCTGGGAGACCACCTGATCGTACAGCTGGTCTGGTGTGAGCATGGGAATCATTCTGGTGGAGAGCCCGTTGAATTCGTTTTCTATGGTTTTCCAAATCGTGTGGCTAGGGGGAAAGAGATCTTTCAGTATCTGAACATGGTATTGCCGGACCGTTTCAATTTCAGCCTGGAAATTCTTGCCTGACTGGTATGCGCTCACTACCCGCTCCAACGCGTTTGTTGTTTTTCCCATAGCTGAGATAACGACCAGTAGTTGCTTATCCTGATAGGGCCGCACGATATCGGCTACATTTTGTATCGCCTTTGCATGACGTACTGAAGCGCCTCCGAATTTGAATACATGAAACGGATATTTCATACTTTTCAGGTTGAATAGCAGCAATTCTACAGTAACTTTAAAGTACCACTAATCTCATTGCGAATTACTCAAATTTATGGAAGAATCACGCATTGCACACTCTATTGGTATTACCCTCGACCGGTTCATCAAGAATAATCAGGAGCAGTTTCAGTATGCGAGTGGTGAGTTGTCACAACTGCTCCGTGATATCGCTTTAGCATCCAAGGTAGTTAACCGGGAGGTGAACAAAGCAGGGTTGATCGACATCATGGGGGCGATGGGATCACAGAATGCCACAGGTGAGAACCAGCAAAAACTGGACGTGCTGGCGAATATTCGGTTTACCCGGGCGTTGACAAAGGGCGGCGAAGTCTGTGCATTGATTTCAGAGGAGACAGAGTCTTTTGTTGACCTTAGTAATGATGGAAAGTATGTTATTGCCATTGACCCACTCGATGGCTCGTCCAATATCGACGTCAACGTTTCTATAGGCACCATTTTTTCAATCTATCGGCGTCGCAGCCCGGCAGGTACACCTATCCAGCAGCAAGACATCTTGCAAAAGGGAACCGAACAGGTGGCATCTGGATATATTCTTTACGGCTCTTCAACTATGCTTGTCTATACCACGGGACATGGGGTCAATGGATTCACATACGAGCACTCTCTCGGTGAGTATTTTCTATCCCATCCGGACTTGAAGATGCCTGAGGATGGCAAGATATTTTCCATCAATGAAGGACAATCTCGGTCGTTTGCCCCGGCAGTGACCAAGTATCTGGACTATTGCAAAGAAAACAGCTTTACAGCAAGGTACATTGGGTCACTCGTCGCGGATTTTCACCGCAACATGCTGAAGGGCGGCATCTATATCTACCCAGCTACCGGGAAAGACAAGAATGGGAAGTTACGCCTGATGTATGAGTGCAATGCGCTTGCCTTCATCGCCGAACAAGCAGGTGGCCTCGCAATCGATGGGAAGAACCGGATTATGGAAATTGACCCCACAGCACTTCATCAGCGCGTTCCATTTTATGTAGGGTCAAGAAAAATGGTGGAGAAGGCCGCTAGCTTTCTGGGCTAGCCTTTAGCTTTTTCGGCAGGTGGTTCAGCGAGAATTTCAGGCGCAACGTTTCGGATCACCTCGTACCATTTCACCAGTTTCTTAATATCTGAAACGTAGACACGGTCCTCATCATATAAAGGCTCGACGGATTTCATAAACGCTTTCAGCTCCGAGGAGTCAGAGTTACCATCAACTCCCAAATCACCGTCAAAGTCTTTTTTGATTCTCCACAGGATCTCGCCAAGTGGAGTAGTTCCTTCTTTGGTACGCACGTAAATGGATATTTCATCCAGCAGGGATATTTTGGCATTGGCACCAACCACCAATCTTGATTTTGCCGCATCCAGGGATTCCAGGATTACACTGTTCTTTCCGGGCTTTACAACCTTGTACAATCCGCCTTTGCCGGAGACACTTGCTAAGTCTTTTAATTCCATACAGTAATTGGTTAGCGGAGTAAAATTAGAAATTAATTTGATGCTAAAAGTGATCCAATGTACTTCAGCAGTTCATCTTTTCCGCGCCTGTCGGTAGCGGATGTAAAGAAAATGGGAGGAAGTTCTTCCCAGGCAGCGCCTAATTTTTTCTCCCATAAGGATTTGGTAATGGCCAGCTGGCCCCTGGAGATTTTGTCCACCTTGGTAAATGCCAGCGCAAACGGTATGCCCTCTTCTCCCATCCACTGAATGAAATCCAAGTCGATCGGCTGCGGTTCCAGCCGCGGGTCGAGCAGCACAAAAGTCGTCTGCAGGTTGGTCCGCTTCTTCAGGTAGGTTTCGATCATGGGGCCCCAGGCCTGGCTCTTGCTTCGGCTAATGCTCGCGTACCCGTATCCCGGCAGGTCTACCAGGTACCAGTCGTTATTGATGATGAAGTGGTTGATCGTCTGCGTCTTTCCTGGACTAGAAGAGGTTTTTGCCAAATTCCGCCGGTTGACCAGCAGGTTAATGAGGGAAGACTTGCCTACGTTTGATCGTCCGATAAAGGCAAATTCCGGTTTGTCAGGCTGTGGGCACGCCAAAGGGTTCGTGTTGCTAGTAACAAATTCTGCGGCCTTGATGTTCATGTTTTCGTGCACAATATTACCCATAAGATTGGGTTTATTTATAGGGAGCAATGTGTGCTTGTCGGGGTTGTCAGTTTTAAATCGTAAATCGAAGCGAAGAGTAAATTATAGCATGGGTGTTGTAGTTCCATACAAAGAAGATCCGGAGGCCAAGAAGCAGCAGGTGGCCCGCATGTTTAACAACATTAGCAGACGTTACGATTTTCTGAATCACTTTCTCAGCCTGGGTATAGACATTGCCTGGCGAAGGAAGGCCATCCGCATGCTTCGTGAAAGTGCTCCGAAAAAGATTCTTGATGTCGCAACGGGCACCGGTGATTTTGCCATTGAGGCCCTGGCCCTGAATCCAGAAACCGTTATTGGTGTCGATATTTCCGACGGCATGCTTGAGGTAGGAAGGAAAAAACTGCGTGATCGCCACCTGGACAACCGGATTGAATTGAGGAATGCCGATTCAGAGAAACTTCCCTTTGAGGACAATTTTTTTGATGCAGTAATCGTTGCCTTTGGGGTACGAAATTTTGAGAACCTGTCGCTGGGTCTCAGTGAGATGCTGCGGGTCGTTAAGCCGGGAGGCCGGGTGGTCATCCTGGAATTCTCCAGGCCGTCAAAATTCCCGATGAAGCAGTTGTACAACGTCTATTTTACCGCCATCTTGCCGACGATTGGCCGTTTGATTTCCAGGGATCAGGCAGCATACCGCTACCTCCCCGAATCGGTTAAGGCCTTTCCGGATGGGAACGATTTCTTAAGCGTACTTTCCGGTCTAGGGTATAAAAATCCGCAATGCGATCCACTTACTTTCGGAATAAGTTCATTGTACTCGGGGCACAAATAAGTCTGCTGCTCCTGTTTGGGTTTGCCGCAGAGGCTCAACACTACAAATGGGCCCGCCGCAATAACCCGGAATTTGACCGCCGTAAAATCAGCTACGGATTTATGATTGGCCTGCACACGTCGGCTTATGAGATCAAGTATGCTGATAACTTCGTAACACAGGATTTCGATACGGTACATTCCGTTCAAGGTAGCTTTTCAAGTGGCTTCTCACTAGGATTTCTCGTCAACCTTAGACTTAACGAAGTGCTCGACCTGCGAATCATGCCCAAGGCGGGATTCTACAACCACAAACTAACCTACTACTTTACGGACTACAGAACCAATCAGCAATTGGTGGAAACAACAATGGTTGAGGTTCCCGTGCTACTGAAGTACAAATCCTCACGTAGGGGAAATGTGCGAATGTATGTGGTCGGTGGGTTTACGCCAGGCATTGAGGCATCCGGAAAGAATGATGCGCAGTCAACTACTGAGTCACTCTCCATTAAACGATTCAACCTCAGTCTGGATGCAGGCCTTGGGTTTGATTTCTATTTTCCACTCTTCAAATTGTCGCAGGAAATACGCTTTTCCAGGGGCATTGTGGATATGCTGGGGACCGAACCCAGTAAATATCGTGAACCACTCCAGGGAATAACGACCAATACCATTTCCATCTCTTTTATTTTTCAGTAATGACAACAAAGCGAATTGTATTGATCACCGGAGCAACAGCCGGTATTGGCGAGGCAACAGCCCGTTTGTTGGCGATGCATGATTTCAACTTGATTCTTTGCGGCAGAAGATCTGACCGGCTGAAGGCTTTGCGGGAGGAATTGTCACGAAAGACAGAAGTTCTAACCCTACAACTTGACGTTAGAAACCGTAAGCAGGTTTCGACGGTGCTTCAGTCGCTGCCCAATGACTGGCGCGATGTGGATGTACTTATCAACAACGCGGGTGGAGCCCACGGTCTTGATCCGATTCAGACAGGAAATGTTGATGACTGGGAGGCCATGATTGACACGAATGTCAAAGGACTACTGTATGTGTCCAGGGAAATCCTGCCAGGCATGATCCAGCGTGGTTCAGGCCACGTGGTAAATTTAGGTTCAATTGCCGGCCGTGAGGTGTATGCTGGTGGGAATGTGTATTGTGCCAGTAAGTTTGCCGTGGATGCACTAAGCCGCGGAATGCGCATCGACCTCAACGCAGCAGGAATTAAGGTCACTCAGGTAAATCCCGGACTTGTAGAAACTGAATTCTCTCGGGTCCGGTTTAAAGGCGACGAGAGCCGTGCCTCCACCCCCTATAAGGGCCTGCAGCCACTTCGCGGAGAGGATGTGGCCGACCTAATTTTATTTGCACTGACACGGCCCGCTCACGTAGTCGTGGCAGACCTGGTGGTGTTCCCGGTTTCACAAGCCAGTGCCACAGTCGTGAAGCGGGAATAGTAGCGTTACGGGAATGTAAATTCTACTTAACAATTTGTTAATGTCCTCCGTTTTCGAAAACTTCGTGTGCTTAAGCCACACTTATGATACGGATGATTCGAAGTTTCTCAATGATTATCAATTATAAGACATTCATCATCACCGCGATGGCGGTGCTCAGTTCGTACTTGTGCTTTACCTATGGGCTGATCGCTAAATTTCCAGACATGCTTGTGGGTGTAGCCATTGTATTTCCTGTGGTATTTTCCATTGGTTCGGCCTACAACCGTAGGGAGGTAGCACTTCAGCGATGGGCCGATTTCCGCGGCCATGCCGTAGCCCTCTACTTCGCCACACGTGATTGGCCAACAGACAGGAATAATGACTTGGCGGAACGTACACGTGCGCTTACTTCCGACATGGTGCATCGCACAAAAGAGATATTAACTTCCGATCGGAAATCCTGGCAAGCGAAGGAAGAGGAGTATTACAAGCTTTTTTCCAAGCTCTCCGAAATTACCATGGAGATGAGAAAGTACGGCGTTCAAAGCGGGGAGATTTCCCGTGTAAGCCAGTACCTGAGCAAAATGATAATCGCTTTCGATAACCTCAAAATCATTTACCAGTACCGGACACCCATCACACTGCGTACCTATAGCAAGGTTTTCATTTATGTATTTCCAATCATTTATGGACCCTATTTTGCAAGCACCTTTCATGACTTTTCGGCTAGCCTGGAGTATGTCATGCCGGTGTTGTATAGTTTTATTCTGGTAAGCCTTGATAACATTCAGGATCATCTTGAAGATCCGTTTGATCAGGTCGGTGAGGACGATATTAACCTCGATGCCAACGAGACGCTCCGCCTGCTGGTATAGATTGGCCGGTAGCCATTGGTTTTTAGTTGTGGAACTGTCCTGTAGCTATGGGCTTCGCTTATCCTTTCGGCTCCACCACAGCAATTGCGAGTTCAGTGAGCTGCTGCTGCGAGATGGTTGACGGTGTATCAATCATCGTGTCCCTTCCCGCATTATTTTTTGGGAAGGCAATGAAATCACGGATGCTGTCTGCGCCGCCAAAAAGAGAACATAACCGGTCAAAGCCGAAGGCAATTCCCCCGTGGGGAGGAGCACCGAATTCAAAAGCCTCCAGCAAGAAGCCAAACTGTTTCTTTGCTTCATCATCCGTAAAACCCAATTTCGAGAACATCAGTTGTTGCGTCGGGCGATCGTGAATCCGGATTGATCCGCCACCAACTTCGGTTCCGTTAATGACCATGTCGTAGGCATTGGCCCTCACGCTAGCGGGATCGGAATCAAGTAAATGAAGGTCATCCAGTTTTGGGGACGTAAACGGATGGTGCATTGCATTGTAACGATTGGATTCTGCGTCCCATTCAAGCAGTGGGAAGTCTATTACCCAAAGCGCCGAGAAGGTGTTCTTGTCGCGGAACCCAAGTTGCGAGCCAACCAACAGACGAAGTTCGCCCAGGGCCTTGCGCGTTTGATCGGTCGAGCCAGCGAGAATCAACATCAAGTCACCGGGCTTTGCCTGAAAGGCTGCAGCCCATTTTTTTAGGTCTTCTTCGGTGTAAAATTTGTCCACACTCGATTTGAGGGACCCACCTGCTTCGTACCGGACATAAATCATTCCCTTTGAGCCGATTTGCGGCCGTTTCACAAAATCTGTGAGCTCGTCCAGCTGTTTTCGCGTATAGGAAGCTGCCCCCTTGGCGCAAATGCCGACTACAAGATCTGCATTGTCAAAAACAGGGAAACCTTTTCCTTTGGCAAGTACGGTGAGCTCTATAAACTTCATTTCGAAACGGGTGTCCGGCTTGTCTGATCCGTAATACGTCATGGCATCAGCATAGGTCATGTGGGGTATCGCTGGCAAATCAATTCCCTTCACGGTTTTGAAAAGATGCCGGATAAGGCCTTCGAACGTGTTGAGAATATCTTCCCGCGTGACAAAGGCCATTTCACAGTCAATCTGCGTAAACTCCGGCTGACGATCTGCCCGCAGGTCTTCGTCGCGGAAACATTTTACAATCTGGTAATACCGGTCAAAACCAGACACCATCAGCAGTTGTTTGAAAGTCTGTGGAGACTGTGGCAACGCGTAGAATTCACCTGGGTGGATCCGAGAAGGAACAACGAAGTCTCTTGCCCCTTCAGGCGTAGATTTAATAAGTACAGGCGTCTCCACCTCAATGAAATTGAGGCTGTCCAGATACGTTCGCGTCTGCTGGGCCATCCTGTGACGAAGTTGAAGACTTTCCCGCACGGCTGTTCTGCGAAGATCGAGGTAGCGATATTTCATTCGCAAATCGTCTCCACCGTCAGTATCTTCTTCGATTGTAAATGGGGGGACTTTGGAGGGGTTCAGAATTTCAAGTGATTCAAGCCGAATTTCAACATCTCCTGTTGGCATTTTGTCGTTTTTGGAAAGTCGCTCCACTACGGTTCCGACAGCTTTAACCACGTACTCGCGACCCAGTTGGCGTGCGGTATCCAGCAAACTTGAATCTGACTTACCTTCTTCCAGAAAAAGTTGAGTGATGCCGTAGCGGTCACGAACGTCAATCCACATAAGGCTCCCCTTATCGCGGGTTCGCTGAACCCAACCTGTCAGCGTCACTTGCTGGTTAACATTCTTTATCCGCAATTCGCCGCACGTATGAGTTCGAAGCATCTGAATTTGATTAATTTTGGGCATGCAAGTTAATAATAAACCGCTTTGATAGTGTTAGGGGCTTCAATGAAAACCAGTGCCATCGTCTTGCTGTTTGCCCTTTCTTCCTTTTCTGTTGCAAAATGGGTAAAGACCCGGTTGCCGGATGGGGTTACAGTCTCTGTTCCAGAGGAATTAGCGGCGATGACGGTAGAAGATATGGCACAACGTTTTCCATCGGTTCGTGCACCACTCGGGGCGTTTACCGATGTTGATCGGGTAGTTGATTTCAGCGTCAATATCAGTGCGACCAACTGGCCAGATCAGGATGTGGACTTGGCGGGAAAGTTTTTTAAGGCAAGCCTTCAAAACCTATACGATCGGCTTGATATGACTAATGAAGGTATTCAAGTGATACATAAAAGGAAGTTCATCTATTTTGAATTTGAATCACGGGTAAGTGGCAATCGGCGTGTCCAGGGACTACAGGACCCGGTGGTCAAATACGTGTACATTCAATACCTTGTTCTTAAGGAGAGGACCCTTGTCTTCACGTTTACTTGCCCGAAGGATCGGAGGGAGGAATGGCAACCTGTTGCCCAAGAGCTAATGAAGCGCATCCGGGTGAACTAGTCATTTTAGAAAAAGCGAATTGAATCACATATTGAATTTTTGACATGGAACCTCATACCGACGAGTACTTTATGCGGGAAGCCCTAAAAGAAGCTCAAAAGGCTTTTGAGGCAGGAGAAATTCCAGTCGGAGCGGTGGTGGTTTGTCAAGACAAGATCATTGCCCGGGCTCATAACCAGACCGAGCAATTGAATGACGCCACAGCCCATGCTGAGATGCTTGCCATCACTTCGGCCACCAATTACCTTGGATCGAAGTACTTGGATGAATGTACGCTCTATGTGACGCTTGAGCCATGTCCCATGTGCGCCGGAGCACTACAATGGTCCCAGCTTCAGAAATTGGTGTATGGCGCCGATGATGTTCAGCGGGGATATCATTTGGTGAAATCGCCCCTGCTTCATCCCAAAACGGTGGTCAAAAAGGGTGTAGCGCGTGAAGCGGGCGCTGCTTTGATGGATCGTTTCTTTCGAATGATCCGGGAAAAATAGTAACATTGCAACATGAGTATGGAGCTAAAAGGAAAAGTCATTCAGTTGTTGCCTATGCAGTCAGGTATGGGCAAAAAGGGTCCGTGGAAGAAGCAGGAGTTTATCCTGGAAACACAAGCCCAGTATCCCAAGAAGGTTTGTCTTTCTGCCTGGGGAGATAAAATTGATCAATTTGGAATTGCCGAAGGCGACCAACTGAATGTTGCTGTTGACCTGGAAAGCCGGGAATATAATGGACGCTGGTACACGGAAGCCCGGGCCTGGAAAATTGAAAAATCGGGCAGTGGCAGCACCAACAACGCGAAGGACCCCATAGGGGAAGAGCCTTTTAACTCAGGCGGCAACAATAATGCTGCAGTTGACGATCTACCATTCTAGCGGATTAGAAACGCCTAGGCCTTTACTTTCTTTTTGCCCTCTTCAACGCGCTTTCCATTCTCGTGCTTGCCTAGGATAAATACGTCTTTCGTTGTTTCGTATTGTTTAGCGGCCTGCATCATGGCTTGCTCGGAATCGCGAATAATGATGGTTCCGGATTTTGCACCCTTGTTACGGATTTCAATATAGAAGCCGTCTTTTTTCTTTTTTGGAAGTATTGGAGGTCTGCCCATGTATGAGTGAAATTAAAGGTGTTTAGTGCAACTCTGCCGATTAACCCCGATGCCAGCTACATTGTTTGATCCAAAAGATAGATTTTCTGGTCAATTTCAGACATTAGGCCTGCAAAGATAGCTTTTTTTATTTGAGTCGTTGACACGGAATGCAATCCCGGGGTTTAGTGCATTGGGCGATGCTTCTTTGAGAGCTTCGCCACAACCAGCTCATAGGATTGCTTGATGCATTGGCTCCATTCTACCGGCCTAAGCGTGCCCGGATCTTCAACCAAAACCCAATGATGCTGCGCGGAATAGGGGGCCGGAATAATTCCATTGCGTTCCATCAATATCTCGAAGTCTTCCGGTGTTGCTTTGAAGGAAACCTTGAAGGGCCCATCCAAGGTCTGCACACAGTACATTTTCTTACCAACGAGATAGCAAAGGTCATGTCCCCACTTGATATCTATTGATGTGCCCGGAAGTCCCATGCATAGCTTTTCAAGTGTCGAGGCATTCATGGTTAGAGATAAGCGGGCTTTTTGACACCAGGCTTAAGGGCAGGATCCGGGATAGCAATCCCGCGTGCCAAAGTCAGCGGCAGAACCCCAGCCCAGACATTCAGGGAATAATCTTCCTCGTCGTCTTTCGGCGGACCTGTCCTGACCTTTGCAGAAACTTCCTCGATAGCGAAAGAAAGAAGCATTGTGGCTTTCCACTCATTGTCTGTCGGTTTTCGGACATCCGCCCAACGACCTGGGCACATTTTTTCTGTAAAGACTTCAAGTACCGAATAGAGTTCAGGCTTGTCCGTCACCATTTCAGGAACGCCGAATAGCACCACGGAACGGTAATTTACCGAATGATGGAACGCTGAGCGGGCCAAGACCAATCCGTCCATTAATGTGACGGACAGACAAATAGGTGGCTTTTTCCCCGCCAATTGGCGCATGTAGTGACTTCCCACTGACCCGTGAATGAATAATCGGTCACCAACACGGCAGAAGCCGGTTGGGATTTGGTATGGCTGCCCCTCGGAAGCCCAGGCAATGGTACAATAGAGCGCTTCATCGAGGATCGCATAGATGGTTGCCCTGTCATAGCTTCCTCGTTTGGGCAGGCGTGTGATGGTTGTTTTTTCCGTCTTCTTGAATTCTTTCATGTGAGAACGTGATTTGAGTGGTAGCTGAATGACGTGCTGTGTTTCTTGCTGCCTTTCGAAGGAAACTGAGTTAGATTTTCAAGACAATCTTCCCGAAATGATCTTTTGATTTCATCCTGGCGAAAGCCTCGTGAATTTGTTCGAGTGAATATACGGAATCAATCACCGGCTTCAGGTGCCGGCTTTCCACGAAGTCAATCATGGACAGGAATTCATCCCGCGTGCCCATTGTACTTCCAAAAATGGAAAGCTGCTTCCAGTATAGCAGACGAGTAGGCACGTTCGTTATCTGACCCGCAGTGCGGCCAAAGTTTACGATCCTGCCGCCAGGAAGTGCAAGGTCAAAAAGTTTTGCAAATTGGTCTCCACCCGCACTGTCAATGATGATATCAAAGCCTCCTGATTTTGCTGCTACTTCGGCCCAGGAAGAATCCGCATAATTGAAACCATCTATCGCACCCAGGGCTATCGCGCGCTGAATCTTTTCCTGAGATGCCGAGGTAACATAGGTTCTTGCCCCATAGGCGACAGCGAAAGTCAAGGCCCACAAGGCCGCGCCGCCGCCGATGCCCGTGATCAGTACCTTTTCCTTGGCGCGAAGCCTTGCTTTTGAAAACAATGCCCGGTAGGCAGTCAGTCCGTAATGTGGGGTCGCGGCACATTCCTCGAGAGAAAGCCCTTCTGGTCTTTCAAAAATATATTTTTTGGATACGACGACGTACTCAGCGAATGTTCCGTTGTCTGGCGCACCAAGAATTTTGAAGGTATCACCTTGAACCATGGGGTTCACGCCCCACTCCATGCTGGGATTGATGATTACCTCAGCCCCGACCAGCAAGGGATCAGCATCGTCGCCAACGTCCTCCACAACTCCAACGCCGTCGGATCCCAGAATAATACCTTCGGTTCTGGGCGTTTTCTCCTGCTCTTCCTGAATCCACAAGTCGCGGTGATTAAGTGCGGCTGCCTGCAGCTTAATCAATACCTGGTCTCTAACCGGTTTTGGTTTTGGAAGCTGGCCCAGATATAAAGGCGCTGCGCTACCTTTGAATATTACGGCCTTCATGCCGATAGGAGAGTTACGGACGGATCAGGTAATTCCATCCATGTCGGTCTGCCGCGACGCCGGTGCGGATGTCCAGGAGTTTCTTTTTCAGTCGCTGCTGAATGCTGTTGGGGTCAACGGCTGGGAATTCGTGATCAACTCCACGGATGTTGATAACAGCAATCGGGGCTACGACCGCGGCCGTTCCGCAGCCGAACGCCTCGGTAAGTGTTTTGTTCTTAAATCCTTCTTCCAGGTCGTCGATGCTAATGCGACGCTCTTCAATGGTCAATCCTTCTTCTTTGGCCAACGTCAGGATGGAAGCCCTTGTGACTCCATCGAGGATAGCGGTATTCAATTTTGGGGTCACGAGTTTTCCGCTCATGACAAACATAACGTTCATCATACCAACCTCGTCAATGTACTTATGCTCTTTGTGGTCAGTCCACAATACCTGGTCAAATCCTTCCTTCTTCGCAAGTTGTGTGGGATAGAAAGCACCTCCGTAATTACCGGCACATTTCGCAAAACCCGTACCCCCTTCAGCAGTGCGCGTGTAATGGCCTTCCACCTTTAGACGGAACGGCTTATTGTAGTAGGGGCCGACTGGGCTAGTCATGACAACAAACTTGTATTGCTCAGACACTTTTACACCCAGCCGGGATTCCGATGCAAATACAACAGGTCGAATATACAGCGAGGATCCCTCTGTGTTGGGCACCCATTCTTTGTCCAGTTCGATCACCGCATGAAGCGCTTGTATGAACATCTCATATGAAATCTCAGGCATGCACATCCTATCCAATGACTTGAGAAGGCGTTCGTGGTGTTTGCGTGGGCGGAAGATATTGATGCTACCGTCCTTCATCCGGAAGGCCTTCATTCCTTCGAAAATTGCTTGACCATAGTGCAAGGCCAGAATCGCGGGCGTCATGCGGAGCTCACCGAATGGAATAATATGCGGCTCAGACCATTCACCTTTCGCCCAGTCGGATATGAGCATGTGGTCAGAAATATATTTTCCGAATTCGAGATTATTGAAGTCTGTCTCCGAAATTCTGGAATGAGCCGTCTTCTGGATGGCGATAGCTAGGGCAGTGGTCATTTCGTTAGATTTTTATCAAGGTAAAAATAATTTCACTGATTTTGACTGTTTTCTTCTCCCCGAAGGAATCCGCCATCGACAATAAAAAGCGTTGCGCCGTTCATGGTCGAAGAGCGATGCGAACTTAACTTATCCGAAACTTCGTACGACATTCCGGCCGTCAGAACAACGGTTTCCCCGCCCTGTATTTCTGTTGTCAACTCACCCTCCAGACACAACAGGATGTGACCTAGCGTACACCAGTGGTCAGCTTTGTAATTCGGCGAATAGTGGACAAGGCGGATGCGCAAATCGCCATACCTCTTTGTCTGCCAGCTCGCAACTCCGGTTTCACCAGGATGCGTAGTTTGCGGAAGGTTTTTCCATGCGGTAGTTTGAAAAGGGATCGAATACATGGTGTTTTTTATTTTGAAAACTGAGCCCGGATGAAACTTCGAATCTGGTATCCTCTATTGACGACATAAATGCCTGCCAGGGTTATCAAAATACCAATTCCGATTCTGGCGTTAAGGCGTTCGCCCAGGATGAGGGATCCCAGAATGACCGCGACAATGGGATTGATGTAAGCATACAAGGATACGATCGTCATCGGAAGCTTTATGATTGCGTAGGAGTAGCTGGCGTACGCAGCTACTGAACCGAAGAGGATCAAGTAAACGAGAGCCGCTACCATATCGGGAGACCAGCTAATCGTGGTGTAATTGTCAAACGCCAGGCTCATCGGCAAAAGAAAAACGCCACCGAAAAGCATCTGCAGCCCCGCGGCAAGAAACGGGTCGGTTGATTGGGTTTTCTTTTTTACCCAGACGGTTCCAAACGCCCAGCAGATATTTCCCAGGAAGGTCATGAAAATTCCAAGTGTATAGCTCGGTTCCGAGAAATCACCAATGTGTTCGCCAAAGATCAGGATTATACCGGCCAGTCCGATAATTAGTCCCAAAACAACCGGAAACGCCGGTTGATCATCGGATGTGAATGCCATGTTAATCAAGATCACCCAGATGGGCATAACTGAACAGATAATTGCCGCCAGACCGCTGGAGACATACATCTCTGACCATCCGACAATGCCCACGCCGAAGGCGCAAAGGAGTAAACCGCTTACTGCCTGTTGCAGAATTATTTTCCGCGAGGGAAAGGCGACTTTTCGAAATAGGAAGAGTAGCCCGAGCAGAATCGGGCCTGCGATCAGGAATCGTATTCCAGAGAACAGAAACGGGGGAAACTGCGTCACGCCTACGCGCAATGCGAGGTACGTGGTTCCCCAGATGATGCAAACAGCCCCCAGGGCGAGATAGGCGAGTAGGTTCGGCTTGTTGTTCATGCTATTCATTGGCAAGATTGGTATAATCTAGTTTCCGTGTATCCATTAGTTCACTTTTGTTGAGCGCTCCCGTTTTCATAGTATGGTAAATTTCATCGAGAGCACAATTGCGCATACGATAATTCCGAGGAGAACTGCAAGTACCCTTTTGTATCGACGCATAAGGTTAAGTACAGAGTTATTTAGAGTCATAGGCTTGATCAGTTAATTGAACACCCAAAAGTGAAAAACGCGCCGTTCATAAACGGCACACCCGTCTGGTTTGATGTGTAAGGCACATAGAGACCAGTGATCCCCACATTAAGGGTCACCCCCTGGGCTACAGTTAAGCGACTGTAGAATACACTAGCACCCACGGTAATGTAGTCCGAGGAATCAAACACTGGGTTATTGTGCCAACCCATGAGCGTGAGGTCCAGGTGGTTGATTGAATACATCAGTCGGATTCTGTTCACCCAATCCCTCAATTCAGGTTCCAGGAAAAGATTGCCAGCCATCGTGCTGTGCTCTAGCGTCAAATGGCTGCTCATCTTAAAGGCGGTCGTGAGGATCACAACAGCATCAGAACCATGGTCTGCAATGGACTCGAATTGTTCAAGAATGAATCCCACACTGGGCGTGATCGTAATTCGCTTTCCGAGGCGAAAATTCTTGTTCACAACCGCCAATGCAAAATTGATAGGCGTGGACGAATCTCGCAGGTCAATGGCTTTGAACAATTGAAATCCCCAAGCCTTACGGACATAATTGAGGTTGATGTCCAATACGGGACTGCCGGATACCAGCCTTCCTCCGTATGAGAAGAGACCCATTGAGTGAATACGCGTTGCAATTCGCAGACTAGACGCATGAGCGTCCTTGTGTGCAGCGGAATCAACCGGGGTGGCCTCCACCCAGTCCGGTTTTATGAATATCAGGAGTAAAGAAACAGTGATGATTTTCATATGGTTTTTGAAATGTTTGTCAATAATCCCTGTTTTGTTTCTGGTCATCAACCTGCTTCTTGTGATATGCGATGGCAAAAAGCGAAACAATTTTCTACATTTGAACGTGTACTAAACAGTTTCAGTTTTATGTTTGTGGACCATATCAGTTTGAAAGCATATGGAATATGGCGAATTGGGAGATAAAGGAAATTTCCTTTGGTCGCCCAGCACAGTCACATAATAAAGTCGGAAGTGGACGCTTACCTAATAAGAAATAAATGAAGCAGAGCACCATCGTACCGGATCACCTTTATCAGGAAGTTGCTGAGCGAATTGAGCGACTAATCGAGAAGAGGACGCTTAAAGTAGGGGATAAGCTCCTTTCAGTGCGCTCCCTGAGCAAGGAGCAAGGCATCAGTCTGAGTACGGCGTTCCAGGCTTATTACCACCTGGAAAGTAAGGGACTTGTGGAGGCAAGGCCGCAGTCGGGTTATTATGTGAAATTTTCCCCCCGCCATACCCTGGAGGTTCCGACCTGCTGCGATCCTGCTGAGAAAGCAGTACCCGTGACCATAGACGAAATGATCAGCAGCGTTTACAATGATTTGCGATCGGAGAAACTAGTAAATTTTTCACTTGGTGCTCCTGCGCCTGAGTTGCTTCCTGCCGCCAAACTGAATAAGGCCGTAGTGCAGGCATTACGGAATTCCCACGACAGTTGCCTCAACTATGAGCATGTGCAGGGAAACAAAGAATTGAGGAAGCAGATTGCCCGGCAGTCATTTAACTGGGGTGGTATGCTCGGAGAAGATGACATTGTAGTGACGGCCGGTTGTATGGAGGCCCTGTCATTGAGTCTTAAAGCCATTACAAAGCCCGGAGATGCCGTAGCCATCGAGAGCCCGACATACTTTGGCATTTTCCAGGTGATGGAGAGCCTGGGGTTGAAGGTGGTGGAGATTCCTACAGATCCGACTTCGGGAATAGACCTGGATCAGCTGGAGCAAGCGATACGCCGTTTCTCCATTAAAGCTTGTCTGTTCGTCTGTAATTTTAACAACCCCTTGGGAAGCTGCTTGCCAGATGAAAAGAAAAAGCAGCTGGTGGACCTGCTGACGCGAAAGAACATTCCACTTATTGAGGACGACATCTATGGAGAGCTCTATTTCGGAAAGTCACGGCCCCGCACATGTAAGGTTTTTGACACAGAAGGTATCGTAATTCAATGTGGTTCCTTTTCAAAATCACTTGCTCCGGGATATCGGATTGGCTGGGCTATTCCCGGGCGATATAAGGAGCGTATTATTCGCCTGAAACGCATGAACAGTGTTTCCACGAACACTTTGGCTCAATCGGCTATTGCGTTGTTTCTGGAGAATGGACGATATGAGTTGCACCTCCGTCATTTGCGAAAAGCACTGCATACACAGAGTCTAAAGTACATCCAGGCTATTTCCCAATATTTTCCGGATCATACCCGAATGACACGACCTCAAGGTGGGTTTGCTTTGTGGTTGGAGCTTGATCGAAAAGTGGATACATATGCCCTGCATAAGCGGGCGCTTAAACACGGCATTGGGATGGCACCTGGCCAGATTTTTTCTTCACAAGGAAAGTTTGAGAACTGTTTCCGCATCAGCTTTGGGCTTCCCTGGAGTACACGTGTTGACAATGGACTCAAAACCCTCGGTGACCTGGCAAGAAAAAATTAAGTCGCGGTCTCAGTTTTGTGGTGTCAGTTTCAGCGACGGGATTGTGGGGCGGCGAGCTATTTGAATTCAAACTCCGCAGAGGCGACCTGTTCTGCCCCTGAACTGCGCAATTTGGGTCTGGAAGCCACAATGGCCTAATTTTGAAGAGCAATAATAACTTTCTGATCGATTCAAGGGTTGCTATATTTACTACATAAACAAAAAACGACAACTATGGCATTTACCCTACCTCCTCTTCCGTATCCGACCAATGCATTGGAACCTCATATTGATAGCCGTACGATGGAGATTCATCATGGCAAACACCACAACGCCTACGTCACTAACCTGAACAATGCAGTCGCAGGCAAGCCCGAAGAAAGTCTGAGCATTGAGGAAATTTGTAAGAGCATATCTAAGTATCCGGTTGCCGTACGTAATAACGGCGGCGGTCACTACAATCACAGTTTGTTCTGGACCCTCATGGCCCCGAATGCGGGCGGAAACCCTGCTGGGCAGTTGGCCGATGCGATCAACGCGGCATTCGGCACATTCGATGAGTTTAAAGTAAAATTTGCTGCCGCAGGTGTCGGACGGTTTGGTTCCGGCTGGGCCTGGCTCATTAAGGACAGCAGCGGAAAGTTGGCGACCTCATCAACTCCAAATCAGGATAACCCCCTGATGGATGTTGCTGAAGCAAAGGGCAGTCCGATTTTGGGTCTCGACGTTTGGGAACATGCTTACTATTTGAATTACCAAAATCGCCGACCTGACTACATTACAGCATGGTGGAGCGTAGTAAACTGGAATGAAGCAGCCAGGCGTTTTGATGCAAAGTAGAATTGAAGGTGAGCGAAGAATGGGATGCTCCAGGCATCCTTTTTTTTGTACCTATTTTTTTTCTTCAATCATCTTCTTCAAGGCAAGGAATTCATCCCGCAAGCGCGCCGCTTCAATGAACTCCAGTTCTTTGGCCGCCTTCTCCATTGCTTTCCGGGTCTTGTCTGCCATCTTCACCAGCTCTTCCTTGCTCAGGAAGGCAACCACCGGATCTGCAGCGAGTGATTTTTCTTCATCCTCGACATAGTATTTCTTAGCCGTTTTTTTTGAATCAGCTACAGCGGTTTGGCTCAGGATCGACTCTTTGGAGCGGATGATGGTTTGGGGGGTGATCCCATTGGCCAGGTTGTAGTCTTGCTGAATCTTCCTTCTCCGATCCGTTTCATCAATTGCCTGTTTCATGGATTCGGTCGTAGTGTCTGCGTACATGATCACTCGGCCATTGACGTTTCGTGCAGCGCGACCAATGGTTTGCACCAGAGATCGTTGATTTCTAAGGAACCCTTCCTTGTCTGCGTCAAGGATTGCCACAAGAGAGACTTCAGGCAGATCAAGACCCTCACGTAGCAGGTTCACACCCACGAGCACATCAAATACGCCAAGCCGCAATTCACGGAGGATTTCGACCCGGTCCAGTGTTGTGACTTCTGAGTGTATGTAACGGCACTTAACACCCGCTCGCTCCATAAACTTAGTAAGTTCTTCGGCCATTCGTTTTGTCAGCGTTGTGACTAATACGCGTTCCTTTTTCTTTACCTGCTCGTCAATTTCTTCAAGCAAGTCATCAATCTGATTCTTACTGGGCCGCACGTCGATGCGTGGATCAAGCAGACCGGTAGGACGGATCAATTGCTCGACAACGACGCCTTCCGATTTGCGGAGTTCATATTCACTGGGAGTAGCGCTGACATAAACCACCTGGTTCAGGACAGATTCAAATTCGTTAAAAGTCAGGGGCCGGTTATCCAATGCTGCGGGAAGCCGGAAGCCATAGTCAACAAGGTTTACTTTTCGTGAGCGATCGCCACCCCACATGGCGCGCACCTGAGGAACTGTAACATGGCTCTCATCTATAACCATGAGAAAATCATCTGGGAAATAGTCAATAAGGCAGAAGGGCCTGTCGCCGGGCTGCCGCCTGTCAAAGTACCGGGAATAATTCTCAATACCGCTGCAGTACCCCAGTTCGCGCATCATCTCCAGATCAAACTCAGTTCGTTCTTTCAGGCGTTTTGCCTCCAGGTGACGTTTCTCCATCTCAAACATCTGTACCTGGAGCATCATGTCGTCCTGGATTTCACGGATCGCCTGGCTCAGGGATTCTTTTCCGGTAACAAAAAGATTGGCCGGAAAAATGGTGACCATTTGCTCGTCGGATATGCGCCTGCCGGTCTGGGGATCAATTCGCTGAAGTGATTCAATTTCATCACCAAAGAAATAGATGCGGATTGCATAATCTGCATATGCCAGATATACATCTACTGTATCCCCTTTGACCCGGAACGTGCTCCGCTTGAAGTCCACCTCTGTGCGACTATAGAGAATGTCTACCAGGCCGAACAGCAACCGGTTTCTGGCAATTACGTTCCCCACCTGCAACTGTATCTTATTCTTCCCAAACTCCTCGGGATTCCCAATTCCATAGATGCAGGAGACGGAGGCAACAACGAGTACGTCGCGCCTCCCGGTAAGAAGGGCGGATGTCGCACTAAGCCTTAATTTTTCGATTTCTTCGTTGATGGATAAGTCCTTTTCAATGTACAAGTTCGACGAAGGAATGTAAGCTTCCGGTTGATAATAGTCGTAATAGGAGATAAAGTACTCAACTGCATTATTCGGGAAGAAGTGCTTGAACTCGCCATAGAGTTGAGCGGCCAGCGTTTTGTTGTGACTGAGCACCAAGGTTGGTCGATTCAGCTGGGCGACCACATTGGCCATGGTAAACGTCTTGCCCGAGCCTGTAACGCCCAGGAGGGTTTGATGCACTTCGCCCTCCTGCAGGCCCTTTACGAGTTTGTCAATTGCTTGGGGTTGATCTCCGGTCGGGACGTAATCGCTGGTTAATTCAAAGTTCAAGGTCGGATGAAATTAGCGATTCCAGATTTTCCAAGACTTCTCCGCCTGAACATGGAGCATCTCCAGCCCATTTTTTATGGTGCAACCATGCATTTCTGCTTTCTGCAAGAATAAGGTTCGTGCCGGGTTGTAGATAAGATCGTAGACAAAGTGATCCGGGCCGAGCACTTCGTAGTCGATAGGGGGAAAGGCATTGGTATTCGGCGTCATGCCGAGCGGTGTGGTATTGATGATGAGATTATACGATGAGAGGATTGTCGATTTTTTGCCGAGGTCAGCATAGACGTAGTCGCCATGCCCTTTTTCGCGTGAAGCGAGCTTGAAGGGGATGTTCAATTTTCTCAAAGCCACTTGAACGGCTTTTGCAGAGCCACCTGTTCCAAGAATGAGGGCCTGTGATCCTGAGGGATTTGGGAACCATTTTTCAACGGTCTCCCGAAACGCATCGCTGTCTGTATTAAAACCTGAAAGTACGTTGCCTTGAATCTTGATGACGTTGACCGCGCCAATGGTTGTGGCGTCCGGACTAATGCTTGACAGGTACTTCATCACCTGTTCTTTGTAGGGTATCGTGACATTGAGCCCGCATAGTTCAGGGCTTTCCTGCAGCAGTGTAGTGAGTTGGTCAATGCTGGTGAGTGGGTACAGATCGTAGTGATAATCCCGAAGCCCTTCCTGAAAAAACTTCTCATCGAAAAAAGCTTTCGAAAAAGAATGACTCACTGCAGCACCGATCAGGCCAAATTTCTTTTCCATTGTCAATTTTTTGAACGGAGATACACGGCGGTCTTTTCAATCGCCACAACCAGAAAAACTCCGGTGGCTGCGAACAAGATAGCATAAAAGAGGCCGGGGTCTTGCCCGCTCACTTCAAGGAACCGGCCTGGCAAAACACTTGTGTCGAATGCGGGCACCTGAATGCCCTCCTGGTTTATCCGATAGGCGACTACTTCCTTCCAGGGCCACACTTTATTCAAGGAGCCGATCATGAATCCGGCGAGCAGGGCCAGCGTAGGATATCGGTAATGTTGCAGAACCCAGCTCAGCACATGGGAAAACCCAATCAGCCCGAGGAGACAGCCGGAAGCGAAAACCAGTATGACGGGGAGGTTGAATTCAATCAGGGCGTTAATCATGTACTCATATTTGCCAATCAACAGCAGAACAAACGCTCCCGAAATTCCGGGCAGGATCATGGCGCAAATGGCCAACGCACCACAAAAGAAAATGTAGAATAGATTCGTCGGTGTTTCGGTAGGCGACAGCACTGTAATCCCATAGGCGACCGCAATTCCTATGATGAAGGCCGCAACAGTTCCAGGCGCCCAGCGCTGAATGTCGCGCATAATCAAGGGCGAAGAAACCAGGATGAGCCCAAAAAAGAAGGACCAGGTAGGAATGGGATAGTTCTCCAGCAGAAAGGTCATCAATTTTGCCAGAGACAAAAGGCTAGTGAGAATACCCGCCAGCACGGTGATCAGGAAGCTGCCGTTGATGTGTTTCCAAACCTCAGCAATCCGAAATCCAAAAAGCAGCCTGATGGCCGTACCGTTAATGGATTTCAGTGAATTAATCAACTCTTCGTAGATACCTGTGATGAATGCAATGGTACCCCCTGAGACCCCGGGGATCACATCAGCAACTCCCATGCTTACCCCTTTCAGGTATAATAGTAAATAGTCTTTCAGTCTTCTCATCTGTTGTTGCACGTCACCCTTGACTTACCGGTCAGTCATTGTGGAATGTCGGCGTAGAATTGTCTTTCTTGCGCTCCAGGCCAAGAAAGTGCAAGAAGGTATCTCCTCGAAGGCCGAGGCGGATGGTTTCCAGGGGCACTACCTCTTCGGGAGCAATGTTGCCAAGATTGACGTTTGCGCCAAGGAGTTTGATAAACCAAACCTGTTGTGCTTTTTGAGGAGCTTCCCAGATAATTTTTTCAGAGGGAATCTTGGTAAGGATTTCCTGAACGAGACCTGACCTGGGTTCTCCCGTTCCTCGGAACAGGCCCACATTGCCACCTTCACGTGCTTCCCCGATCACTTTCCATGCGCCCGCTTCCAATTCTCTTTGCATCAATTCAATCCAACGATACGGCGGAATAATCTTGTCGGCGTCCTTCGATCCAACTTCGGAAAGCACAATTACCTGAGACTTTAGCTTCTGGATATATTCACACTTTTTATCGTGGTCAAGATCGATGGAACCATCCGACACTTCAGCATACTTGAGACCAAATGTATCCAGTAACTTACGGTAGTCGTCAAACTGATCGCGTATGATAAAAGCTTCGAATAGGGTACCTCCAAAGTATGACGGCACACCGGCATTAGTATATACTTTGATTTTCTCCTTTAGGTGCGGCGTGACGTACGAGGTGGCCCATCCGAGCTTCACAATGTCCACGTGGTCTGCGCTGACTGACATAAAATCTTCAGCTTGCCGGACGCTCAGACCTTTGTCCATGGCCATAGTAAATCCAAGTTGCCTGGGCTTAAGTGCTCGCTCAGGCAGGTTCTTCAGGGAGTAATTCATAGCGGATTATCTTTTCTAAATTGGTCGATGATCTTGAAGAGTGCTTTTTGTGTTTCAGGCTTCTGAAAAAAGTCAAATAAAACGGTGTGCCCTTCAAAATTCAAAATTAATGCATTTTCAAGATACTGGAAGGCCTCCTTGAATTTTCCGCCTTCAATGAGGTAAATGGCGATTCGGTAGAAGAACTCTGACTCGTCGGGAAGTTCAGACAACCCACTTTGCATAACCTCCACAGCCTTTTCGTATTCGCCCCTGTCATAGTAAATGAAAGACCAGTTGAGCCAGATTTCCTTGTCGGTGGCTCCAAGACGACTGGCTTCCTCATAAGCGCTAATACTGGAGATTGTATTTCCGATCTTAAATTCGGCATGTGCTGCTGCTTTCCAGTAATCCGGATTCTTGGCATCCAGTTTTACTGCTTTGTTGAAAAAGTGAAGTGCCTGGTACCACTTTTCCTGTTTTTCAAGACAGCTTCCGGCGCCAAACCATGCCTCGTCATATAGACTGTCAAGCTTGGTGGATTTCTGAAAATACTTCAAGCCCAGGTCGTATTGTTCAAGCCCCTCGTACGCGGCACCCATGCAGCAGTAAACTTCAGGGCTTGGGCCTTCAATGTCTATGGTCTTGCGAAAGGCATCCAGGGCTTTGGTAAATCCCTGCTTATTCATGAGGGCATTTCCCATGTTGAACCACGCCGACGCAAAATTCTCATCCAATGCAATGGCGAATTCATAGGCTTCAATGGCCGGGTCATACTGCTCCAGTTTATTGCAGACGATCCCAAGGTTGTACCAAGCTGGCGCAGAAAATGGATCTTCATCAATGAATTTTCTGTAATACGAAATGCTGGTCTCTAACTGTCCGACTACATCCAGGCAATAGGCCAATTCATACAGCGAGCCTTCATGGTTAAGATTTACTTCAATGGATTTCTTGTAACACGTAATGGCTTTTTCGAACTCCTCTTTGCTTTGATGGGCCAAGCCAAGACTATAGTAGAGCTCATCGTGATCAGAATCTGTCATGGTGAGCGCCTGCTCGTAAAGCTCAATTGCTTTCTCATGGTTACCCTGCAGGGAATAAATTGATCCTATGGAAAGCAGGATATCCAGATCAGCAGGGTGAAGATTGAGGGCTTGGTCAAGCAACTCAAGTGCCTCATCATACTTTTCGAGATTGGAAAGGATTTGTGCTTTTACGGAAATTAACTCAGTAGAATAGGGGTACTGCTCGATCGCCATTTCAACTGCCAGAAGCGCTTTCTTGTGTTTGGTCCGATCCAGGTAATAATAAATAATAGTCTCGTAGGCTTCGAGATCAAAGAACGCAGTGGTTTTTCTTTTCAGGGTATCTTCAAACCGCCTGACCAACTCCTCCTCTTCTTCTCGTTTCCTGAATTCTTGCGCCATGCTCTAAGGGTTTGACCAAAATACAAAACTGGTCACGAAATATGAAAAAAGGACGCGAATATGTTTGCTACCCCATTTCTGGAGCAAAAGTGTAGCATAATTACCCTAACTGCAACTTGCTTCTTTCATTTGTTCCGACTAACATTTTGCGCATACTCGGTACAGCACCAGAAAATGCTTTCTTCGATCGTACGGAAACGGGTGCCCAGTACGCGTTGTACCTTCTCCGTGCTGTAAGAATAGTTGCGAACGGTCATCATCCCTGATTGTCGGGTGACCTGTGGCTCCCTCCGTAGGATGAAACTTCGGAGCTCTTCTGCTAATCCAAACAAAGGAACTAACGAGGAGGAAATACGAATCGTTGGCGCGCGCTTGCTCCATTGTTTGGCCAGTCGTGCGAAGAACTTACCATAGGGTATTGTACCGCCGGAGAGAATAAATCGCTCGCCCGATCGGGGCCGGATCAATAATTCGTAGACGACGTCGCTTACATCCCGCGCATCGACATAGTTCAAGTGTCCATCCGGATAGAAGCGATTTTCTGCCCACACATAATCGAAAAGCGTTGCACTGCTTCGATGAGACTGCGAGCCCGAAAGAATCACCGATGGATTAACCAAGCCAACGGTCAACCCTTCTTCCGCACCACGATAGACCTCAAGCTCAGCCAGATATTTAGAGGTAGCATAGTCCGAAGTCTCTAGGCCTGTCCAGGAATGATCTTCGGTCACGATTTCACCCGGCTTTCTTCCAAGCGCGGAAACAGAACTGATATGAATCAGGTTTTTGATTCCGAGATGAAGGCAAACGTCAACAATATTTCGTGTTCCGCCAACATTGACATCCATGATCTCCTTTCGTCGCCGTGGATTAAACGAAACAAACCCTGCCGCGTGGATGACGGCGGTGGCACCTTCCAGTGCGGTCTGAATGGTGAACGGATCCAGGATATCAATTTGCCTGATGATGACTGATTTAGGAAACGCGGTCTGCGGATCCCGTACCAGAGCAAGTACGTTAACCCCTTCCGCTACCAGTTTTTCAACGATATGGCGTCCAAGCAATCCAGAGGCGCCGGTAATTGCAACCATTTTCAGAGTGTATAATTGAGTAATGGGAGATCAAGCGCTTTCCGATAGGCTGTTGTCCTAAATACTTTGCGTAGCACGTGGGCATGATCCAGGTTATGGCAATCACTGCCCAGCATATCAATCTCCCGGTTGGTGATCAATTTCTCTGCAAGGCGTTGGATGGGTGGGCCATAATATCCAATGAGCGAAAGCAGGTTTATCTGGAGCAGCACCCCGCGATTCCTGAGGTCTTCTGCTTTTTCGAGTGTCATATATTGATACCGTTCCGGATGGGCAAGGATGGGTTTGTACCCCTGAAGGGTAAGTGCAAAAATAAATTCGTTGAGATGCAGGGGCTCGCTGATAACATTGGTTTCAAAGAGCAGGTGATTGGTTCCGAAAGTAAGGAGTTTTTCTTTCCGTGTTACTGCGGTGAAGACCGTATCGTCCAGGTAATATTCTGCGGCGCATTCAAGCGGCACTTGATACCCACGTTCCCGTAGGTGGGGGAGAAACTGCTCGTACGCCGCTCGCACCGACTCAGCTGTGTTTCCAAAGTAGTCGGACATAATGTGTGGGGTGGTAATAAACTTCTTATACCCCAAATCAAGCAGGTGGTGAAGGACATCAACCGCCTCTGTCAGGGTCTTCACACCGTCATCAATCCCTGGAATGAGATGCGAATGCATATCCGTCACCAACGCGGTGGGGATGGTACTTTGCTTACTGAAGAATGAAAACACTAGGTTCGGAGAAATTTTTTCAACCAATTTTTTGGGGGAGCTTCTTCCTGATAATACCCATAACCGTACGTGTTTCCGGTGCTGGGCAGCGCATTGAGGACGACCGCAACATTGGTCAATTTATTTATAGAGACAATACGCTCGATGTTTTTCAGGAATTCCTTTTTGGAATAGTTAGCCCGCACTACATAGATGGATAGGTCCGCACGCTTCATCGCCATGATTCCATCGGTCACAAGGCCCACAGGAGGAGTATCAATGACAATGTAATCATAGGTGGTCCTTAACTGGCTAAGCAGGTCTTCGAACTCGCCATTCAGCAGAAGTTCAGATGGATTGGGGGGATGAACGCCGGAAGGTATAAAGTCAAATCCATCCACTGTTGTCTTGATCACACACTCTGCTACCGTATTCCGGTGAATGAGAATCGAACTTACGCCTTTGGTCGGGTCATAGTTTGGATAAGCTGCTGTCTTGGCCTTGCGCATGTCCAGGTCAATCAGAATAACCCGTTTCTTGGAAAGCGCCAGGATTCCGCCCAGGTTCATGGCCAGGAAGGACTTGCCTTCGCCTGAAACCGTGGAGGAGATCACGATAACCTTCTTTGGATTCGATGAAGTGAAGAAATCAAGGTTGGTACGAAGCGTGCGGATGGCCTCGCTCACCACAGAACGCGGATGGTCGACGATGTAGAAAGGACTTATTGTGCTTGTTCTCATTTCAGGAATCACGCCCAGAATAGGAACGCTTGTTGCGACTTCGATCTCATGAAGGCCGGTTACTTTATTGTTGATGATGTAGACCAATCCAATAAAAAAGAAATTCAGCAGTAGCCCGGCTACGAAACCAATCCCAAGAATCATCAGTCGGTTTGGGGCGACCGGATCAGGGGAAAGTGTCGCAGAGGAGAGGATCTTGAAATCAGGCGTGCTTCCCGCTTGGGCTATTTCGAATTCAGCCCTGGCCTGCATCATGCTTAAATAGAACTCCTCGTACAACTTGTAAAACCGTTGATTCTTGGAATACTGAGTTCCCTTTTCTGGCATCGTGGCAAACTGCTTCTCCAACTTGTCTTTCTTCTGATTGAGTTCTACCAGTGAATTGAGATAGCTCTTCTTTAGTTCTTTTACCTGATTGAGAAGCTGACCCTTGGCGGAACTCAGTTCGTGCTCCATCTTTTGGTAGGCAAAAGTGTTATCCTTGTAGGATAACGAAAGTTTCTTTTGGTCTTGTGCAAGTTTCTGAAGCTCCTCTATTTCTTTTTTAATGTATTCAGGAAGAGAGTTTAGCGACATGAAACTATTTCCTGTAGTAAGGTCATCGTTCAGAAGATCAAGTTCAGTGATTCGCTTTCCGAGCTCAAATCGCTGCGAGTCAAGCTTGTTGATCATAAAAATGGTTTGGCGCAGGTCGGAGTCAACATTGATGCTCTTGTTCTTGAGTGTGAAGTCCTCGAAATAATTTTCAAAGTTTTGCATCTTTATTTCGACCAAGGCAAGTTCGTTATTGAGCCATTCGATTTTTTGTTTGTTGGCTCGGTTTTTCTGATCATTGCTATATTGGAGGTAGAGTGAATCAATCTTGTTCACAACCGTGTACACCTTCATGGGATTGAAATCCCGAAGGGAAACACGAATTGTATTTGCCTCAAAGTTGATCGGCTCTATTTTCAGATTACTTGTAAGGAAATCGAGTAGTTTGCCGCGGCTGTTGATGGTAATGAAGAAGTGATTATTATAGTCAGGCTGTGCTGATGGTGAAAGGCTAGCGGTAAGGGACCCTCCGGGGACGTTCACAGGTTCGCCCAGCACGGCTTCTTTCTCATCCCCTGAATCACCAATCTGCACGCGGTACCGGTTTCCTTCCAGAAAATCAAAATAGATCGGCTTATCCATGGCCCGTTCGTCTGAGAGGGTGTAATCAATCCGGAAGGGGGACCCCCGATACATTTCGAATTCCAATACATTTCCAATACTGTAATAGCTGACCCACAGATCAAGCGAATCTAATAAGCGACTAAAAAAAAGTTTGGATCGCATTTGCTCGATCTCGCCGGCCACCATGTTTCTGTTCTGGTCTTCCACCATTTGCTTGATCCCCAGCGCGGTGGCGTCCTGTTTGATATCCAGTTTGAGCTCTGAACTTGATTCGTAGACGTCCTTTGTCCAGCGAAGAGTCAGGTAGGCGGTAAGGTTGGTCGCCAGAAAAATCAAGACGATGATCCACACGTTCTTCTTCGCCAACATGGCGAGCTTGTCTATATCTATTTTTTCCAGATTACCCGACGAAGAAGGAGTCCGTGCGTCCACAGCTATTTGGTGCTTTGAATGACAAGAAGTAGAGAGAGTGTACTGATAAAGAGACTGGCCAAACCAGAATAATCACGTAGACCTTCCGCAAATGGCTTCCGGACCGGCTCGAGGTAGATAATGTCGCCTGGCTCAACAATCATGTTTCCTGCAAGGAATCCCTGGGCTGTACTCAGGTCGACAAGAAAGATCTGGTCCTTACGAACAATCCGGATATTGTGTGCTTTAGAATCGTTGGGTAAGCCTTTTGAAATTGCCAGAATCTCAGCCAGCGTTACGTTATGATTATCTAACCTGACGACCACTCCGCCTACTGCACCAAGCACAATGACCCGCTTGTTTTCAAACGTCAGTACAACAAAAGAATCCTTGAAGAATTTCTCATATTCCGTCTGAAGTATGGCCTCGGCCTGTCGTAAGGTAAGGTTCTCCAATTTCAATTCTCCGATGACAGGAAACTTCACAATCCCATCCAGATCGACCAGGTACAATACTTTCGGTTTCACTTCAGCTGAGGTGCTGTTATCGCGTTGCGAATCTGCCGGATTTGGATCGATAATACGTTCTCCTTTGTTGGTATATACCTCCAGTTGAAGGAGATCGTTCTTTTGAATAACGTAATTTCGTTCAGTCTCAAGGACCTCTTTTGACAAGGTAGCGGACTTGAAATCCTCGGGTGTCTTGAGCATGATATTTTGCTTATAGGAAGCACACCCCGCCAGGAACAGGGAGGTGACAGCAAGGAGGGTATTAAAGCGAAATCCTTTCACAGTGCGTATTAAACGAAGGGTAAAAATACCGATTTCCCGTCAACTCGCGAATCCGGGCATTACGAGGCTTTCTGAAACTCAGAAATGGCGCCCAGGTATTTCGCAATAACAATGGACTCATCAAATTCTCTTTCCATCTTCTGCCTGCCATTTAGGCCAAAGCGAAGCAAAGTCTCATCGTCCAGCCGGCTCATTTTGATCATATTTTCCGCAAGATCTTTGGGGTCTTTCAGTTTACAGAGGAGACCATTGTGGTTGTTTTCAACGACCTGGTGACATCCGGGGACATCCGTTGCGATAATCGGCTTGCCGCAACTCGCAGCCTCCAGCAGGGTATGTGGTGTGCCTTCCCGGTAGGAGGGAAGTACAATGCAGTCGGCCGACTTAATGAAAGGGCGAACATCTTCAGAAGTGCCCAGGTATTCAATAGTTTTGTCGTCAATCCACCGTTGCACGGTAGCCTCCGATATTCCGCGGCGGTGTTTCGGGTCCTTTGCTCCGAGCACCTGGAAGCGAGCGTCAAGCCCTTGCGCTTTTAATCGCTTGACGGCCTCTACATATTCAAGAATACCCTTGTCAGTAATGAGTCGGGAGATGAGAAGGAAAGTAAATTTATTGTTCCGTGAGAAGGGACTGGGCGTGAATCGTTTCAAATCAATTCCGGAACCCGGGATGAGGTCCGCAGAG
>JANPES010000269.1:0-2543 GCA_031423035.1 Cyclobacteriaceae bacterium
GTATTTTCAATTATGCTGATTGAAAATACAGTGCCGAGCGACTGTGCCCAATCCGGTAAGGCCGTATAGAGCAAATGATGCGGACCTGCCCATATATAAATGAAAATAAGCGACCAGAAGTGAACGATTGAAAGGCGATAGGAATACACAGGTCGATTTGCGGCCTTGGGAAGAAAATAATACATCAATCCCAGGAAAGGCGTTGTGAGGAAAAAGGCAACTGCATTATGCCCATACCACCATTGCACCAACGCATCCTGAACCCCGGCATAGAACGAATAGCTCTTGAACAAGGTAACGGGCATCTCAAAAGAATTGACGATATGAAGCACGGCAACTGTAACAAACGTGGCGATGTAGAACCAAATCGCGACATACATATGCTGTTCGCGGCGCTTGAAGATTGTGCCAATCATGTTCCAGCCAAACACAACCCAAATCAGGGTGATGGCGATATCAATGGGCCATTCCAATTCCGCATACTCCTTTGATGTTGTTAATCCCAAAGGAAGTGTTATGGCTGCGGCCAGGATAATGGATTGCCATCCCCAAAAGTGAATCCAGCTCAGCGAGTCACTAAACATCCTGGTTTTGAGCAACCTTTGCATGGAATAGTACACGCCGGCGAACATGGCATTGCCGACAAAGGCAAAGATGATCGCATTGGTATGCAGCGGACGAATTCGGCCAAAAGTAGTGTATTGAAGATCGAAGTTGAATACGGGATAGAACAACTGAATAGCGGCAGTAAGCCCGACCAGCATTCCGACTAATCCGAATATGACGGTCGCAATGATAAATGCCTTAACAATCCTGTTGTCATAGCTAAACTTTTCTAACTCCATAGGGGAAATAGGTTTTGGTCTGAGTTCCGCCAAAAATAGGTCAGTCAGCAAAATGAAAATATGATTTTCGTCATACAAATAGAATCAGTCACAAAACTTTCTGATGTCGGGCAAAGCTGCAACGATTATCTCTGATAGTCAGGCGAGAATGTACATCCGCCGGACGGATCAGAAACAATAAATGGACCTTGTCCCTGAATAGGTGACCTACAGATTGCCAAAATCCAGCTGATCAAAATCATTTTATGACGCTATTTATGGTTATAACTTTGCAGTGGACCACGATGAGCATATAAACCATAGTAACAATGAAACCAAACGTAGGAATGACCGACAAGCTAATTCGGTATACAGTCGGCGTAACGCTAATCTCTCTTAATCTATCAGGAATAATCACAGGCACAATGGGTATCGCTGTAGTAACTGTGACCCTGGTGATTCTCATCACTGGAATTACAAAGTTTTGTCCACTCTATTCATTTCTCGGCTGGACGACGTGGCATGAAGAACCCAAGGTTCCCGGAAAATATCACTAGTGGGCCAATAGCCAACTCAACCCTGTACCCCGAGCCCCATCCGAAAGCGGAAGAGTGACGCAATATTCTCCGCCCGATCAATGGCTTCATCCGCTTTGGATCCCTCAAAAGTCTCTCTGATCGTGCTTTTAAATAGCAGAAGCCACCTGTCAAAATGTTCACCTTGAAGAGGTAATGACGTGTGCTTTTGGAAGGGATTCCCCTGGTAGGATTGCTCTCCTAGCAAGAGGGAACCCCAAAAGGAGTACATCTTTGGCAGATGGGCAGGCCAGTCAACATGTGAAAAAACCGGGGAGAGCATCGCGTCACTGCGAACCTTGTCATAAAACAAGTTCACCAAGCGCATGATGTCACCCCGGTCTTGAATGTCCTTCTTGATCGAAGTCAATCTACTCTAATTCTTGGCAGGAGGAGGAAGCAATACACCATCGATAACATACACGATTCCGTTGGAGGCTGGAGCTGTTCCTAATATTGCGGCGCCATTGACCGTATACTTTCCGTCTTTCACACCAATCACTACATTATCAAGGTTTACCTGATTGATATTTTGGCCGTCTTTCAAGTTCTCCAGTTTGTAAACACCAACCGCAACGTGGTATTCAAGGATGTTTCTCAGTGCATCTTTCGATTCTGGTTTCAACAATCCTTCAACAGTTCCGGCCGGAAGCTTGTCAAAGGCTGCATTGGTCGGCGCAAATACAGTAAACGGTCCGGCATTCGACAACACATCCACGTATTCTGCTGTCTTTAGCGCCGTAACCAGCGTACTATGGTCAGCCGACCCCACCGCCACGCGAACAATATCTTTTTGAGAGTCATTGTCCACGACCGCAGACTGACCACCGCCAGCAGGCTCGCCAGTTACCGCAGCCGTTGAATCGGACTGATTCCCTCCTGACGAGCAGGAAATTACCATCGCTGCTGCGAAGAAGGCAGTGCAAAGAGTTTGTAGTGTTTTCATTGATTGGTATTTAGGGTTAAGGTTAATACAATTCTGAGTTCCAAGATACCTCAATCCACATTGCCGGAAAATGATTTTTGTCAGGTGATCCAATTGGCAATTCTTAGATATCCTTCCGTAGAAACTTCCGAAGAGAGAAAAGTAGGGGAATTCCTGTCCATACCAGGAGCATGGAAAACGAGTAAATCATTCCGAATT
>JANPES010000270.1:0-3741 GCA_031423035.1 Cyclobacteriaceae bacterium
GATTGGTCAGGGTGTGGGCACGTATGCAGTTCTGGTGACTAATGTGGAAACGGGATGCTTCGCAAGCAAATCCGGGGCTATTTCTGATGCGACAATTGAACCTCCAGTTCCAACGCCGACGGTTGTTTTTGACCGACGCAGTTGCATCATCCCAGACGGCTGGGTAACGTCGACGGTGGATGGGCAAACTTTAGGCTACACATTTGACTGGTTTGACGGTACAAATGCTGGAGCAAGTGCTGACTTTACTGGTGTTGATTACACAGACCTGGACATAGGCGCATATACTGTCAAAGCCACAGACGTAATTACGGGATGTGTGTCACCACCTGGAACTGTCAATGTGGCTGACGGTAGAATCAAGCCAACGTTTATCCTTACGTCGACTCCTTCCTTATGCTTAGACACAGGAAGACCAGCAACCGGTTCAGTGCTATTGACACCGACCATACCGGATCTCACGATTGATGATGTTATTTGGACAGTTGTTGCCACAAATGGAAATGCAGGTGAGGGTGTGCAGGTATTTGAATTATTTCCAGGGTTGTACCATGCCGTTGCAACCACATCAATGGGCTGCACAAATGAAGGCGATGTACTGGTAGGAACTGAAATCGGACCTTTCAATGGAGTATCGGCGAACAATGATGGACTTAATAATGTATTTGTCATTGATTGCATATCAAACTTTCCGAACAACAACGTGAAGATTTTCAACCGAAGTGGAATATTGATATATGAAGGTGATCACTATGATAATGCGGAAGTATCTTTTAAAGGGTCTGGCGAAAATGGATTGTACCTTCAAGGTCGGGCTTTACCTGAGGGTTCTTACTTCTACCTCATTGACAAGGGTGATGGTTCTAAATTGATTTCGGGTTACCTTGAGTTGACACGATGATTAGAGTGTTTATCATATTGGTTGGGATGGTGATCGTAACACCATTTTGGGTAGCCGCTCAACAGCGGCCGATTCAGTCGCTCTACATGTTCGACCCTTTGGTGATTAACCCGGCCTATGCGGGCACTCAGGTTCAGCTTAGCGCCACGGCAATTTACCGGAATCAGTGGGTGAACCTAGAGGGAGCTCCCAAGACATTTACCACAACAATCCATTCTGGATTTCTGAAATCCAAGATGGGTTTGGGACTTATCCTAGGCTCTGACGAAATAGGAGTGCATAGCGATGTCTCTGTCTATGGTGTTTATTCTTACAAGATTAAACTAAGCCGGGATGTGTCGCTGTCGATGGGAATTCAAGGCGGATTTAATTACCTGATGTCAGACTACAACAAGTTAAACCTGAAGAACATCGGTGATCCTAATCTGTCCGGTGCTTTGTCTAAACTGAACCCAAATGTTGGCGCTGGCTTGTTTTTAAGAACCCCAAAATTTTATGTTGGATTTTCGGTTCCGTACATGATT
The DNA here is from genome assembly GCA_031423035.1 of Cyclobacteriaceae bacterium. Taxonomy (GTDB): domain Bacteria; phylum Bacteroidota; class Bacteroidia; order Cytophagales; family Cyclobacteriaceae; genus ELB16-189. The sequence continues at coordinate 1,426 of JANPES010000270.1, forward strand.
AATAACAAGGTGGTGGATATTAATACTTACACGGAGGCATCGCAACGCCGATATTACTATTTGCAGGCCGGTACAAGCCGAAACTTAAGTGCCAATGTTATGTTTGTCCCATCTGTATTATTCAGAATTCAGGAAAGTGCCCCAATAAGCTTTGATCTTAATGGCACGTTCGTGTTCTATAAAGCAGTAGGTCTCGGAGCCTCCTGGCGGCTGAATGAGGGTATAGTGGCGTTATTTGAACTGCAGATCACTGATAAATTCCACGTTGGCTATGCCTATGACTTCACAACCTCGGATCTTAACCGAGTGTCTTTGGGCTCCCATGAAATCATGGTCAACTACCGGCTCAAAATCTCAAAGATTCATAAGGGCTTGGAATGCCCTACTTATTGGTAAGGGTTTTATTTACCCTTGAGGCAAGTGACCAAGCTTCCACAATCGTTTGCATAAGGACAATTTCACGCTTGCCCTTTTCCTTTTTGCACATCCCCGCGCACACCCTATCTTGTCCCTTCGATCATGCTATGCGCATCCCTGTTGTTGCACTTCTTATCGCTGGTATGGCAGTTTTGCAGTGCACGCCTGGTCGCGAAAAAATTCCTCTTGTGCCGGAACTCAACCATAGCCAGAACAAAATTGTAATCTATCAGCTGATGACCCGCCTTTTCGGCAATACGACCACTGTAAACAAGCCAAGTGGAACCCTGGAGGAAAATGGGGTTGGCAAGTTCAGCGATATCAGCAACAGGGCATTGGAAGGCATCAAGGAGCTTGGGGTTACCCACGTCTGGTACACCGGAGTGATTGAGCATGCGTTGCTAATAGATTATTCTTCCTATGGTATTGCGCCCGACGATCCGGATGTGGTGAAAGGACGCGCGGGTTTTCCGTACTCGGTTAAGGACTACTATGATGTGAATCCTGACCTTGCCGTGAATGTCAAAAACCGGATGGGCGAATTCGAGCTGCTGGTCGCACGGACTCATGCGTACGACCTTAAAGTGATTATTGATTTCATCCCGAACCATGTAGCCCGATCCTATCACTCCGATGTGAAGCCTGACGGGGTTTCCGACTTCGGGGAGACAGACGACAAGACTTTGGCCTTTTCACCGCATAACAACTTCTATTACTTACCCGGAAAATCCTTTCAGCCGCCTCAGGAACACTACCAACGGTTTAGGGAATTTTTTCCAACCATGGATGGGAAGTTTGAAGAGACCCCTGCCAAAGCAACGGGCGATGACCAATTTATTTCGACTCCTTCGGTGAATGGTTGGTTTGAAACTGTAAAGCTGAACTATGGCGTTGATTACATTCACAACCGAAAGACGCATTTCGATTCGATCCCAAATACGTGGATCAAGATGAGGGATATCCTCTTGTACTGGGCAAGCAAGAAGGTAGACGGATTCCGATGTGACATGGCTCAAATGGTTCCGGTGGAATTCTGGCGGTGGGTGATACCTCAAGTGAAAGCCCTAAATCCTGATGTGGTCTTTATCGCAGAAATCTATGATCCATCGCTATACCGCGAATTTTTGAATAGTGGGCGTTTTGACTTTCTCTATGAGAAGGTACAGTTGTACGATACACTTCGCTTGTTGATTAATGGAAAAGCCAGCGCTCTTGATATCCCGGGAATTCAGCAGTCGCTGAGTGGAATTAATCAAAATATGGTTCATTTTCTGGAAAACCATGATGAGCAACGTATTGCTTCGCCATTTTTCGCTGGAGATGCTACCAAGGCGCTCCCGGCATTTGTTGTAAGCGCAACAATTGACACGGGCCCCATCATGATTTATTTTGGACAGGAAGTGGGAGAGCCTGGTGTGGGTGCTGAAGGGTACGGTTCCAATGATGGGAGAACAACGATTTACGACTACTGGGGTGTGCCGGAACACCAGAAATGGGCGAACGATGGAGCGTTTGACGGCGGGATGCTCAGCGTTGCGCAGAAGGAATTACGGATGAAGTATGTTCAAATCTTAACTCTTGCCAGGGACAATGAGGCAATATCTGGAGGCAGTTACCATGACTTGACTGCCTTCAACGTGTCATCCAAAACATGCAGTGAACGGGTGGTATCCTATGTACGAGCGAAGGATAGAGAGCGCCTGATTGTTGTTGCAGGATTTAATAACAGACCTGAGCGTGTGCAGATCAAATTGACGCCGGAGCTAATCGCCGAATGGGCGATCCCGGATACCATGAACTTTGAAGTTGAAGATGTATTGGGAAATACGACTCCGTTGCGAATAGGAAAAGAGCAGGGTTTGAGTCTTGAACTGCCTCCGTACGGCGTTTGTGTTTTTA
>JANPES010000271.1:0-9272 GCA_031423035.1 Cyclobacteriaceae bacterium
CTGGAGAAAACACACAAAATGTATAATGAAGGAAAGCCACACAAAGGCTTGAAAGGTCTGTCCCCAACACAATTTGAAAACCAATTACTAATGTCTAACTAACTCAAAAAACGGTCAACTCTATTCAGGAGTCTTCACACCGATTACCGATTACCGATCACTGATCACTGTTTACTATCTTTGACAATGCCCTCTCTCCTCTCCGTGCCTTCGCAAAGCTTCGGCAGGCAAGCCGGATACCAATACCCCGCCTACGCCAAGGCTTCGTCGGGGCAGGCTCACCTTAAACCCTTGCGCTGATGCCTTCGCTAATCCAGGGCTTCGAATATGATATTTTCATCTCCTACCGCCAGAACGATAACCGGTCCGGCTGGGTGACGGAGTTTGTCAAGGCACTAGAGGAAGAACTGGCTGCGGCAATCAAAGAACCCGTGTCCGTCTACTTCGACACCAACCCCCACGACGGCCTGCTGGAAACGCACGTAGTGGAAGACTCGCTTAAGGTGAAGCTGAAGTGCGCCATCTTTCTACCCATTCTCTCCCAAACCTATTACGACCCGAAGGGCTACGCCTGGACCAACGAGTTTCTTACCTTCATCAAGCAAAACCAGGAATCCGGCGGACTGAAAGTGAAGCTGGCAAACGGTAATGTGGCGCATCGTGTCCTGCCTGTGCGTATTCATGAACTGGATCCGGGCGACAAAGCGGCCGTTGAAAATGAAATAGGCCCGCTGAGGGCAGTTGATTTTGTGTACGCTTCAGCTGGAGTCAATCGGCCACTTACTCCGCATGATAAAAAAGAAGACAACACCAACCGCCTGCAATACCGCGACCAGGTAAATAAAGTATCGAATGCTGTAAAAGAGATTATTGCAGGGATGAAGAATCCGGGACAATCCTCATCGCAAGCCAGCGAACAGCTGAAGGGAAACCGCAACGTAAAATGGCCGTTCAAAAAAATTCTTACCATCGCCTCGGTTCTCGCGGTGGTCGTGCTGGCCGGTTATTTTCTTTACACAAAACGCTTAACCAGTGATGCACCCGTATTGGACAAGTCCATCGCAGTCCTGCCTTTCGTCAACATGAGTAATGATCCGGCACAGGAATACTTCAGTGACGGAATCACGGAGGAAATACTGAACACGCTGGTGAAGATCCGCGATCTGAAGGTGATGGGAAGAACCTCGTCGTTTCAGTACAAGGGAAAGAATGAGGACCTCAAGACCATCGGCGAGTCCCTGGGCGTTTCATACATACTGGAAGGCTCCGTCAGAAGAACACAAACCGAATTGCGAATCACGGCGCAGTTGATCAATGCAGAGACAGGGTTTCACCTTTGGTCGGAAGAGTACAGCGGTTCGGTTGACGATGTCTTCCGTGTTCAGGAAAAGGTTTCGGTCGATATTGCGCGGGCACTGAGCGACCGGCTAGGAGTTTCGGGGCTGAGTGCGCAAAAAGCCCGGGATGTAAACCCGGTCGCCTATGATTATTACCTGAAGGGAAGGCAACAGTTCATGAAGCGCGAGAATATTGATGAATCGACACGGTTGTTCCGACTCGCCATACGATCCGATTCAACCTTTGACCTTGCCTACAGCAGCCTGGCTGCTTCGCTTGTCCTCACCCCCTTCTTCCACCAAGGAGAAGACTTTGCCAAATGGTATGACGAAGCCGATCTCCAGGCTAGGAAGGCCCTCCGCCTGGACTCTGTGAATGCGGAAGCCTATTCCGTGTTGGGAATAATAAATAATAACCGGAGGAACTATCTGGAGGCGCACACATATTATGAACACGCTTTGCGCATTAATCCCGGCTCGTCAACGGCCAATCTGTGGTTTGGCCAGCACCTGTATCACGTTGGACGCTTCACCGAATCGCTGGAGTACATTGAACGCGCGACAAGGCTGGAACCCTTGTATGCAGTCAATCACCGATGGTCATCGCAAATTGAGAGTTACCTGGGTAATTGGGAATCTGCTATTGCACATGCAAAGCGTGCGGATGTAATGGGTTTTGGTGGAGATCTTGCTGGCTGGACAACCATCTTTGCCTATGCCGATTCGGAAAAGTGGGGCGAGCTCGAAAATTTCATCAGACAACGCTCTGAGGTTTCAGCAGAGTTGCGGGACCGATTACTAGCCTGGGTTGCCGCTCTTCGCAATAAGGACAAGCGACTATATGATAGTTTGCGCAGGGAGGCCAAGCCATTGAATAAATATGAAGAAGTTCTGGCTTCCCACTGGCTATACCGCATCGGGAGATTTGATGAGGTCATGGGTACATTTGAGGGATATGAATATCTATCTCACGCGTTGGTGCCTTCTCGAAAACCATTGAGGTCGCTTCCTATTTTCAAGCAGACCGTCAGGAAGTTCAGATTAATGGATTATTGGAAGAAATACGGTGGGCCGGATGCTTGCCCGAATATTCGGGAGCCAGATCTTATTTGCGATTAGGTTGTCTATTGACGAATCAGGGGTAGAATAATCCTCGAAGGTTGCTTCGTATTGTGGAAGACACTGTTGGTTGCCTTCACCAAATTCTTCTCCGTCGCAATTTCAGTTCCCGTATTCGGATTCGGATCATAATGCGGCGCCTTGCTGCTCGTAATGGACAGCCGAATACAATGACCCTTCATGAACCGATTGGCTGTATACACCTGGCCAATCCGAATCTTGTACACCTGCCCCGGCGTCATCAACTCCTGTTTTTCAAATCCATTCCGGTAGCGCATGCGCAAGTACCCCGCATCGAGCCCGTGGAGGTTGATAGATCGGCCATCGGGATACACATCGCAAAGTGTGAAAGAGAAGTCTGTGTCTTTGGCCTCCGAACTGACAAATAGCTCCGCAACAATCTCACCAGCAACTTCTACATCCTCCGCAAGCGGAGCGCTGGTGTAGACAAGCACATCGGGGCGCGCTTCGTTTTCCCGCTGATCATACGGATATGATTTTTCGTATGACTTATCCCAGAACGGATTTGCAGGATCAAACACATAGCTGTCGGATGTTTCGTTGCCAGGTGTTGTTGGGAAAAGTATTCCCGTTTTTTTTGCTCCGCTTCCGCTGAGATAGTAAGAAGTAAGAACGGCACGTGAGAGCGGCCACTCGTTTTCGGTTCGCCATTGGTTTGCTCCCATAACAAATATGCTGACGGCAGGTAAGGGGTTTATCGGTGCTTCACCTTTCAAGTGCACATCATACCAACGCATTAACTCAGCATCGTAGTCCATGCCTGCATTCGGACCGAACTCCACCTCACCAAACTTGGTCTTGCGTGTATTGAGTGAGGTATGGTTCCACGGACCCAAAACCAGAATGGATTTTTCTCTTGCCTCCGGCGTGGCCCCCTCTTTTTTCATTTTGTTGAAAGCGCGCGTTGCTCCCTCCGGCCCGTAGGCCGCATCGTACCATCCGCTCTCAAGAAAAACGGGATTTCGAATCTTGCCAAAGTCTTTTTCAACGTTTACAAAATCCCACCAGGGAGAAAAATCCGGATGAGAAAGCCAGGCGTAATACTCTGGGGCATATTTCTTCAACAGGGGAAGATCAGCCAGCGGACGATATTGGTACCATTGTCTTCGTTCGCTCTTCTCCCACGCTTCCGTTGCCGGTTCATCATCCCACGGCCCGGATGGATCATTGGCACGCTTGCGCTTGTCGGCAAAAATGTAAGGCATAAACCAGTCGATCCACGGATGTGAGAATGCGCCGCCATAGTAAAAGAAATGATGGCTTCCAATGGGTGTCATTTCAGGAGCAGCCGCAGCGAGGTGTGGGGGCGCCTGCGACATGGCCTGCCACTGCACAATGCCAGGATAGGAACCACCGTACGTTCCGATTTTTCCAGTACAAAATGATTGGGCTGCCATCCATTCGATCACATCATACCCGTCTTGCTTTTCGTTGCGATAGGCTTCAAAGTTCCCTTCACTGCGGAGGCGGCCGCGAACATCCACCAGCAGCACTGCATAGCCCTGCTTGGCAGCCTTCAGCGGCAATTCTGCGTACGCATCATAATCATCCACGCCATAGGGGGTCCGGTAAACAATGCCGGGAAACTTTCCCTCTTTCTCAGGCCGATAGAGAATTGCCCCAAGCTTCACACCATCTCGCATGGGAATGGTTACGTCTTCGCGGACTAGATTATACAGATGCTGTGCCTGACTGCCCACCGAAAGGGAAAGCAGGAAGAGGAAGAGTGTTCTCATTTTTTCTTCACGATGAACTTCTGGTAGTATGCCCTTGCCGCAGCCATGTCTTTTAACACTTCTGTCCGCTCGGTTTCGTTGCGGAAATTCGGCGTCTCTTTCGTCTTGGTCTCCACGCGGTCGATCCATCGAATGAACCAGGCAGCTGACGCAGGAGCTTTGGATGAAGGGATTCCCTGATGGATGAATACCGGGTTGGTGCTGGCGTACGGATATACATCAAAGATATCCGGATGTGCCCCTGCGTTGTACACCCGGAAAAGTACCCACCCGTTTTCCCTCAGCGTCAGGTTCCCGGAGATGTCGAGCTGTGTCACGGGCTGCGTGCCACTGTGCGAGGCCACGACGTCCCCGTTGTACACTACTTCAATTTTTTCGATGGGGACGTTGCTGCGCAGCCATGCCTTGTAGGGAATCGTCCGCTTTTTTGACCCGAGCCCAAGACTGTCCCCAGGTTTTGAATCGCCGAGGGTGAAGCCGATCATCGGTCCGTTCGTAACGAATCCGCGGCCCTTCTTGATGCCGGTGAGAAACTCTTCCGATGACATCGTTGGCGGGCCGGGCACAAATACGCGATTCAATCCTACGGGACCGCGCAGGCTGGCATAATTGGCCATGGCATCCGTGCCGCCGGCCACGCCCAGCCGAATACCCGTGTTGAGCATGTGATACCAGACAACACTAGTCGCATGCGGATCAGAGAATCCCAGCAACTCGTAGTAATCAACGCGTCCGAGCGCGGCATCTATCGGATCAGTATGACTGATGGTGGACGCCTGATCGGGGAAAATTTCCGGGATCTCATACGGATGTACGTATCCAACAAACGCACCCTGCTTGTGGGCCGCGTCGGCGACAAAGCCATTGTGCGGATACAGGCTGGAGACCCCTGTTTGCGGATAACCGACGTAACCGGGAAGGATCAGGTGTTCCTTCAGATTGAGCAGTCCGAGGTGCCCCCAGAAACTGGTGTGAAATTCCTGGCCGTGTAGGATCGTCACGTTCTTGTTAGAGGCAGGATCCGGTCCGGCCATGAAGTAGTTTATGTCTGGAAAGCGCTGTTCCTTGTTCACGATGAGGCTGTAAACAAAGTTCAGGTCCTCTGCTTCGGCCTGCTGCACCAACCTTTCGGGCGTGTTGCGGTAACTCCCGCCGTAGTTCATGTGCACATGGACGTCGCCGCTCCTCCAGCTGCCAAAACTGGCGGGAGTCGCGAGCCGGGTTAATTTTACAGGCAGTGTTGCCCCGTCCACTTTGCGCATGTCGGCTTTCATCCGGGTAATGGCATGCGTTGGGCCATGCGAGGCAAGGATGGTAAACGTATCTTTTGGCACGAGCATCGTGGCTGTGCCCATCGTGTGGAAATAGTGTGGTTCAAATTTCTGGGTACCAACACGGGAATCATCGGCGTGAATCCAGGCATCGTCCGGGGCGTAGAATCTTCCACGGCTATCGGTGATGCTGATTCGGGAGGCAATAGCCTGACCCTTATCATCGATCGTGCTCAGCGTCATCCGCACATGGGGCTTTAGGTAATTCAGTTTTTTTGCGAGCACCTGTTCTTGCTTCCCCGAGAAAGCATCGAGCAGCCAAAGTGATGTGTTGCCATCTCTGTTGGAGATGAACGCAATCTTTTTTCCGTCCGGCGACCAGCGTGGAGCACTTTTGTCATAGTCACCATAGGTGAGGGGAACAGGATAGCCGCCTTCCGCTGGAAGCAGCCACAGCTGGTGCCAGTTTTGTCCGAGGTAGCTGCTGTAAACGATCCGCGTTCCTTCGGGTGATATATCGGGCCGCATACGCCAGGCGGTCTCTTCCTGATGAATGGTTTTAATCTCGCCTGAGGCCACGTTGATGGTTGACAAATTTCCAGTTCCGTGCGCCACGTCGTGGTTCGTGACGAAATAGATCAGCTTGCCGTCTTTCGACCACGTGGGGTTGATGGCGTGATCGAACGGACTGTAGTAGTAACGCTTTGCTTCCGTCTTGCGATCAGCGATGAGGACCTTCGCATCAGTGAGTTGATTTCCCGACAGGGGTGCCGTGTGCAAGAGGAAGTGACCACTTTCGTCTGTTGAAACAAATGCGACAGTTGATCCGTCGGGTGACCAGCGTGGCTCCAGGCTTACACTTTTGCCGTCGGTGAGCAGAAAAGATTTCTTGTCGGCCAGGTTGAGCAACATCACGTCGAGCGATGTTCCGGAATATCGGACAAAGAGAACCCGCTTTCCGTCGGGGGAGATGTCGGGCTGGTAGTCATAACCGGCGTCATCGGTAAGTTGCGTGGCTTCTTCACTGGCTATCGACTGCATCCAAAGGCTCCCAGCCATGGAGTAGATGAGGGATTTTCCATCGGGTGTCCAAGAGACCGAAGACGGGCCACTGGTCAATTGGGGGAGATATAGTTCGTGGTAGTAATAATTGTGTGGCAGGTCGATTTGGTTGAGGACGGGGACCCGTTGTGCTTCGAGGTCAGTCAAGAAACCGAAAACTATGAAGCAAATGGTCACGCGGATTCGCATTCCTAAATGTAGTCAGAGTCTTTCATTTCCGTACCCTCCTATGAAATGTCTTACCGGCTCGCGCAGCGATGCCGATACCCCGCTCAAATCATCGTGCGAACCTCCTATGAAAAGTCCTACCCGCCCGCGCAGCGATGCCGGTACCCCGCTCAAATCATCGTGCACACTTCCTATGAAAAGTCCTACCCGCCCGCGTAGCGGTGCCGGTACCCCGCTCAAATCAACGTGCGAACTTCCTATGAAAAGTCCTACCGGCCCGCGCAGCGATGCCGGTACCCCGCTCAAATCATCGTGCACACCTCCGATAAAATACTTTAGTGATCATGCCCGGATGATCGTTTGTGCGGCTCCCACGGGGTACCGGAACGCGAAACGCGTCCGGTAAGGCATTTCATTGTTGAGTTCGGGCGGGCGAGGAATACTGTGTCACGCAAAGACGCAAAGAAATACTGACTACGTGGGCGCGCGCAGGCTCCCCTTTAGGCCTGCCTGCCGAAGCTTCAGCGAAGGCAGGGGCCGGGGGTGCGGGTTGGCGAGCATAGATTACACCTAGTGAATGGCTTTTGCTCACGACCCTCAATTTCTTAACTTTAACTCTGTCGCTATTTTTCAATCGAGCAGCATGCCCTCAATTATTTCCGGTTACTCATACGATATATTCATCAGTTACCGTCAAAAAGACAACAAGGGAGACCATTGGGTGACCGGATTCATTGACGCACTCAAGACCGAGTTGGAGTCCACGTTCAAGGAGGACATCTCCATTTACTTTGATGAGAACCCCCACGACGGCCTTCACGATCATCATAGCGTGGATGACTCCCTCCGCGACAAACTTAGGTGCCTGATTTTTATTCCGGTTGTTTCCCGTACCTATTGCGACCCAAAATCTTTTGCCTGGGATCAGGAGTTCAAGGTATTTCTCAGTCAGGCGGCCGCTGATTTCTATGGGCTAAAAGTGAAGCTTCCCAGCGGCAACGTGGCCAGCCGGGTACTTACGGTCCGCATTCACGACCTTCCTCCCGAGGATGTCAAGTTGTTCGAGGCAGAAACACATGATGTGCTTCGCTCAATTGATTTTATATACAAGGGTCCTGGAATTAACCGGTCACTGCTTCCCTCGGACAAGAAAGAGGAGAATGCCAATCATACCGTTTACCGGGACCAGGTCAACAAGGTGGCTAATGCGATCGAGGAACTCATTTCAGGACTAAGGCAGGCGGGGAGCGGACCTCATCAGGTCCATGCTGCTAAGCCGGTAGCCAATTCCCGGGAGGTGAAGCAAGAAATGCAGAAGTCACCGATTCGAAAAATCGCAGCGGCAACAATTATTCTCCTCGCTCTCCTTGCTGCAGGCTGGTGGTATTGGACCCGCTTCCACAAAGACCCAATCCTTCCCGACTCCATCCGTCAATCCCGAATTGCTGTACTTCCTTTCGAAAACAAGACCAACGACCCCGCGCTGGATATGCTCGGTGACATGGCCGCCGACTGGATCATCCAGGGACTGATGAATCTCGATGAAGTCCAGGTGGTCAGCTATCAGACGATTAAAGACAATATTCAGTATGCTTCCCTTGGCGGGGGAGATGGAAATGATTTTGCCAAACGTACCGGAGCGCAGAAGATCGTCAAAGGACGGATCTATAAGCAGGGAGACCAACTGATTGTGCAGACTCAGATCTTGGATGCGAACACCGGTGAAATGGAATTGGCCCTGCCTGAGATTAAGGGGAAGAGCTCGGATTTGCAAGGGCTCGTCAAGGACCTGAGGGAACGGATGATGACGAAGTTTGCGATGGCGAAGATCAAGTCCTGGCAACCCCAACTCGAGACAAACCCTCCAACGTATGAGGCATTCAAATATTTTGAACAGGCACAGGCCTATTTTGGAGTAGACAATCTCAAGTGCCGGGAGCTACTTTCCAAAGCTATTGCTGAAGACAGCACATACGCCTGGGCATACATTAACATGGGATTCACTCTTGCTAATGAAGGAAGGATCGAAAAAGCTGATTCTTTGCTGAAGGAAATGGACCGGAGGTTCACCAATCTCCCCTTTGTTGAGAAGACCTATCTGGAGGTATTAAGGGAAAGCTCGCATGGAAACATTCAGGGTGCTTTAGAGCAAATAATGATAGTTTATCAAAAGGATCCGAAGCAAGTTTTGAATTCCTACCTGGCAGGGTATTATAGCTCGACGCTAAACAGGCCGGCTGATGCTATGAACTACCTCAGCAGTATTGATCCGGGTTCTATCGAAATAGAGCAATCCGCTACAACCTGGTGGTACTATATGTTCGCCAGGGCCCTGATTCGCACGGGGCAACTGGAAGAGGCACTGAGAATTTTGAGTTTCGTTCCCGATGAAAAGGCAACCAATTCACACTTCACTACCAGAGCATATATCTATATGCTGAAGAAACAACCGGATAGTTTACACAGTTTGGTGAACCGGTTGAAAGCTCTTGGATTGACCGGGAACCCGTATTCAGTTACCTGCAACGCCATCGCTCAGAAATATGCCTTGAAAAATG
>JANPES010000272.1:0-4730 GCA_031423035.1 Cyclobacteriaceae bacterium
ATCCTGATCGAAACCATCAACGATGTGCCCGTATTGATAAAGAATGTTGCGGTGGTCAAAGTAGGATCCCTGCCCCGTGTGGGAATGGCCGGCCTCGACGAAAATGACGATGTCGTTGAAGGCATCGTGGTGATGCGCAAAGGTGAAAATCCGGGCCTCGTTCTGGCACGCGTAAAATCAAAGATCAATGAGATCAATGCCAAAGTACTCCCGCCCGACATCCAGATGGAGATCTTCTACGACCGCGACAAACTGATCAGCTATTGCCGGGAGACCGTAACGGGAAACTTGCTTGAAGGAATCTTCCTCGTCACGATTGTGGTCTTCATTTTCATGTTCGACTGGCGAAGCACCTTGATTGTATCCCTTATCATTCCATTGTCCCTCCTCTTCGCTTTTATGTGCTTGAAATTGAAAGGGATGAGCGCCAACCTGCTTTCTATGGGGGCCATCGACTTTGGTATTATCATTGACGGGGCCGTGGTCATGGTGGAGGGGTTGTTTGTGCTCCTCGCGCACAAAGCTGACCATGTGGGCATGGAACGTTTTAACAAACTCTCGAAACTTGGCGTAGTGAAACGTTCAGGAGCAGAACTTGGAAAGGCGATATTCTTTGCTAAGCTGATTATCATCACCAGCCTCATTCCAATATTCTCTTTCGAAAAAGTTGAAGGCAAACTATTTTCGCCACTGGCCTATACGCTGGGATTCGCATTGCTCGGTGCCCTTATCTACACGCTCACTCTGGTGCCTGTGTTGAGCAGCTATTTGTTCAACAAGAACGTCCGGGAACGGAATAATCCGGTAGTGAATTTCTTTAATCGCATTGTAAAAAGTGCTTTCAATTATTGTTATAGGAACAAAGGACTAAGTGTAAGCGTTACCATGGTAATTCTGGTGGTTAGTCTTTTCTCCTTCCGTTTCCTGGGATCCGAGTTTCTCCCCACCCTCAACGAAGGAGCCCTTTGGGTCGAAGCAAAACTTCCCATGAGTTCGTCGATTACAGAGACCAACAAATTCGTCCACATTTTCCGGGAGAAGATCAATGAGTTTGATGAAGTCGAATCCGTACTTTCTCAAATTGGCCGCTCCAACGACGGGACCGATCCTTCAGGATTCTTTTATGTTCAGTGCCAGGTAAACCTGAAACCTAAAAAAGAGTGGAAACGTGACTTGTCCACCGACGAACTGGTTGAAGAGATGGATAAAAAACTCCGGCAGTACCCTGGGGTGATCTATAACTACTCCCAACCCATCATTGATAACGTGGCCGAAGCCGTTGCTGGGATCAATGCATCCCTTGCCGTGAAGATATTTGGGAATAGCCTGGAAGAGATCAACTCCAAAGCCGACTCAATCTCCACAATTCTTCGGACGGTTCGCGGTGTCAAGGATCTTGGGATTCTTCGAAATATCGGCCAGCCGGAAATCAGCATCGTTTTGAACCAGCAAAAGATGGCCTTCTACGGAGTAACCATTGCTGATGCGGAAGCCGTTATTGAAATGGCCATTGGCGGAAAGACCGCTACCCAATTCTATGAACAAGAAAAGAAATTCGACGTTCGCATACGGTATGCCAGCGAGTTCAGGAAATCAGAGCGGGAAATTCAAAATCTGAAAGTACCTACGCTAAAAAGGAATAAAATTCCCCTAAAAGAGATCGCTGAAATAAGAGCCAATACCGGACCGGCTTTCATCTACCGCAATAACAACAAGCGGTTCATCGCCATCAAGTTCTCCATCCGGGAACGGGATTTGGGAAGCACCATTGCGGAAGCGCAAGAGAAAGTAAATGCTGGAGTTACCCTTCCCAAAGGGGTTGAAATTGAATGGAGCGGGGAATTTGAAAACCAGGTGCGGGCACAAGGCCGGCTCACGGAAGTAGTTCCGATCTGTTTGGTGCTCATCTTCTTCCTTCTCTTTGTTGCCTTTGGAAACGTTAAAGATGCCGGACTCGTGCTCATCAACGTGCCATTTGCGTTGATCGGAGGAATTCTTGCCCTCCATATCACCGGCACCAATTTCAGCATTTCTGCCGGGATCGGATTCATTGCCCTGTTTGGAATATGTATTCAGAACGGCGTGATCCTGATCTCTGTTTTCAAGAAACACATACATAATTTTCCACTTACTGAAGCACTTCAGCGAGGTGTAACCGAACGGACCAGGCCAATTATCATGACAGCGATCATGGCCGCTATCGGGCTGTTGCCGGCCGCCATATCTACTGGAATTGGTTCAGAGACGCAGCGACCGCTGGCCATTGTGGTTATTGGAGGACTAATCAGTTCAACGATACTCACCCTGCTGATCTTCCCGATTATCTTCGAACGGGGATACCGCAATCCTGGGCATGCGCTACATGACAAAGGCAAGACCAAGCACTTTGAAGATTACGAGAACTGAGAAAGTTAATGAGAAAAAAATGGGGAGTTTGATACCAATAGATAAACTCTTCTATAAATTTGCTCCCCAATTGACAGAGTACCTGTCGATGACAAAACCTTACAAACCACAAAACACATTTTACCATGGCAAAGAAGAAAGCGAAAAAAGTCGCAAAAAAATCAAAGGCAAAAGCCAAGAAAGCAGTGAAGAAAGCGGCCAAGAAAACCGTTAAGAAGGCTGCCAAGAAGGTTGCCAAGAAAAAACCTGTTGCAAAAAAGGCTGCTCCCAAGAAGGCAGCTGCTCCTGCTCCCGTAGTTGCTCCAGCACCTACACCCAACCCGACTTCGGGCAATATGGGAGGTGGCATGGGCCCGATGTAATTCGGATCCCAATTCTAAAAATTCAAAGAGCGGCTAAGGCCGCTTTTTGTATTTTGGAGGCACTATCCTGTTCCCTTGAGCCTCCAACGCTTCATGCGCTTTGCCATCCCCGCCCTGCTCCTGGCAGTGACCATGCTCCTAGGCCAACGACCTTACTACAACTGGGATATGTTCCCTTACATGGCCATTGCGTTATCCAACCCCTCCGTCCCATTTGACTCCACCCATCGCGAGGTCTACCGGATCGCCAAGGCTGAACTGCCTTCCCAGGACTTTGAAGCTATTTCGAGCCGGCAACCCGAACTCATGAAGGATGCCGCCAGCTTTCAAAACATCCTGAAATATTTCGCCATCAAGCCGGGGTACAATGCCTTCGTTTGGGCCTTATATCACCTTGGGGCAAACCTCGTTGCCGCGACCTATTTGCCTTCGTTATTCAGCTACCTTACTCTTGGCCTCCTGCTGTTCTGGTGGACACAGCGTACAGGACCTCCTATGCTCGCAGGGCTGGCTACCGTCGTCATCATGCTTGCCCCTCCCATGGTGGACCTTGCTCGGTATTCGTCCCCGGATATGCTCTGTGCTTTGGTTTCTGCAACTGGGTTCTTATTGATTATGAGTGCTAGAACTTTACCGGGTCTCATGGTCCTTCTCACAGCCGTTCTGATCCGTCCTGACGCATTGATCCTGTTACTTCTAGTTACCCTAGCACTTACTCTTTCAGGTCAAATAAAATGGTCCATAGCTCTCGCTATTTCCCTTCTTGGAGCAACCGTCGTTCTCTTTCTTTTCGGCGGAATTGATCTATTTAAAGAATTCCTTATTCCGGAAGGTTCTTCGCTGGGAGCCGCCTATGGCACAGGCCTCGGATCAGTATTTCATTCATATGCCTATCCCGCTATCGGGCTTGGCGTCATTATCCTTTATGGGAGATTACGTTTGGGGCATTACCTAATTCGAGATCAGGGCTCACTCCTCCTGCTCTCCGCGATGGCTTCATTCCTGATCCGGTACCTGCTTCACCCTGTCGTGGAAGACCGGTTCCTTTTGCCAGGTTATCTGCTTATCCTGTTTATCGCCTGGCAAACGATCACGGAAAAGCTATACCCGAAGCCCCGTGCGGCCAATGATTGAAACTTGTATCTTGCACTACCTCTGTTTATGAATACCCCACTCCCCCAAACGTCGTCATCGCTCACCAAAGCAGAACTTCAACAGGAAAAAACCAAGGACTACCGCAATGTGGTTCTTATACAGATCGTCATCATCGTCATGGGTCTCACCCTTAGCGGGCCCATCCTGGAAGATTCAAAAAGCGACCTGTCCAAGTTCATCATTACGGTATTTTCTGGGTTCGGTGCTATCTATACGTTCCTTCTTTGTGACCTGTTACGAAATTTTACAAAGAACAAAGTGCTTCTTTTTGTAATTTTTACCCTGCTCATTGTTACAATTGGCGTCGGCATCCTTGCTGAGTTTCCTTACTACAAGTTTATTGAGGTCAATAACCGGCGAACACTGCTGCTCATAGTTCACAGCATGCTTTTTCCTATTGAATTGACCGTGATCGCATTTGCTGTCCGCGATATCTTTGCAGGAGGCTATCTTACCTCGGAAAAACTCTGGGGTGCAGCATGCGTCTTCCTGATGTTTGGAATTTCATTTGGTAGCCTTTACGACCTCATTTCCATTATTGACCGGGGTGGGCTCGGCACCGAGATTGAGTTAGGATTTCCAAATTACTCAGAGTGCGTCAGGTATAGCTTTTGCATTTTGGGCGGACTTGACCCAGGTTTGGAGCCAACGCAGTTAATCCGAAACATCAGCGTCGTGGAGACCATATGGGGAACGCTATACTCCATGATCATCATTGGTCGGTTGCTCGGCCTGCCCCGCCTTGAGGACCAGCGACCACCCAACACCTAACACCTAACACCCAATGCCCAACACCTAACACCCAAC
>JANPES010000273.1:0-2381 GCA_031423035.1 Cyclobacteriaceae bacterium
GATCGGTGATAAGTTCGACCTGACCCGTGAACGGGTGCGGCAGATCAAAGAGAAGGCAACTCGCCGCCTCCGCCAGAATTCGAGGAGCAAGACGTTGAAGTCCTATTTAGGCTAATCACTATCCTACTTTCCCTTTTCGTAAATGATCTTTCCATCAAAGATCGTAAGGATAACCTGTGTGGAAGCGATCCGCATGGGATCGATCGTGAATAAGTCATCCGACAAGACTATGATATCGGCAAGCATACCCGGCTTGATTTGCCCCTTGATTTCCTCCTCAAACGAAGCATACGCCCCTGCCCGGGTATAGGCAAGCAGTGCCTTAGCAATTGATATCTTTTGTTCCGGAATCCAGCCTCCTTCCGGGAATCCTTCAGGAGTACGCCGATTCACGGCAACATGAATTCCACGTATCGGATTGATATCGATGCAGGCAGGCCAGTCGCTGCTGAATACCAGGTGTGCATTTTCCTTTAGAAGAGAATTCCAAGCAAATGAATAGGGCAGCCGATCTTTTCCAATTGCATTTTTCCAAACACCCATGGTGCCCGGGTCAGCGTGGATAGGTTCCATTGATGCCATAACATCCAGCTTTGCAAAACGAGGAATATCCTCAGGAGAAATGGTCTCAATGTGTTCAACGCGATTTCTTCTTGGTTGCTGACCATTGACCTGCTGCGCATTTTCATAGGCATTCAGCGCTTCGCGTACGGCCAGATCCCCAATTGCATGGGTGTAAAGACGAAAGCCATCCTTGTCAAGCGCATTCACCAGCGTCCGGTATTTTGCCAGTGGTATAGCATAGTCTCCTTTCTCATCGGGTGCGTCGTCATATCCTTTCAACATGGCGGCTGTATGAGATTCAATTACCCCATCGAGCATGAACTTTATGGCATCTGCTTTAATTAGCGGGTTGGTCGATAGTAAGGTGCGCATTACCCTAAACGAGTCGATTTCATCCTCCGTTGTGCGATCTTCAACCGACAGGGCAGCGGAGTACCGCGCTGTCAATTCGCCATTTAACTGAAGATCGAGGTATAGTGCCAATTCATTCACGGAGCCACTCGCATTTTGCATGCTGGTGATACCCAGGCTCGATACCAGTTTCAATCCCTGGCGCAAGGCCTCCAGCTTAGTTTCCCGTGAAGGACTTGGAATGAATTTCGACACAAGCGATTGTGCATCCTCCAAAAGAGTCCCTGTTGGGATTCCCTTGGCATCGAGAACAATTTGTCCGAATCCGGCTGGCTTGGTTTGATTGGTAATGCCAGCGAGCTTCATTGCCATCGGATTTGCCCATCCGCTGTGACCGTCATAGGCGCGAAGAAAGATGGGTCGGTCTGAGCGCAGGCCCTTCATATCTTCGACCGTTGGTAAGCCAGAAGGAAACTGAGTGTACTGCCAGCCTCGGCCCCTGATCCACTCTGCGTCCGGGTTTAGCCTGGCAAATGAGTCCACGGCAATAACGATATCCGCACCCGTTTTTGCCTTCGTCAGGTCGATTTCAAAAAGCCCAATTGACCCGCCCAAAAAATGGATGTGTGCATCGTTGAATCCGGGGATTGCGAGTTTCCCTTCCAGGTCAACCACGCGCGTTGATTTTCCCGCCAATTTCCGCATGTCTTGGGTAGATCCTATCTGAATTATCTTGTTGCCGCGGATGGCAGCAGCCTCCACAAAGCTATCTTCACCCTGCGCAGTCCAAATTCGACCGTTGACCAGCACCAAGTCTGCGTATTGCTGGTTGCAGGCATTGGCGAATGTGAATACAATGGCAACCGTAGCAAGTACTTGGAGGGATAAGGGTTTCATGTTCATGAATTAAGAAGGAAAGTTATTCAAACAGCAGGAACAAGGGATCAATTGAGTCAATTTTTTGCCAGCCTTTCCGTTGTTGTGTTCCCGTTTTCGGGGCCACCAACAACAGACCAGAACTTTCCAGTTGTGGTCGATCAATCATGAAAACGAGATCAAAGGTTGGAGCGCGAATTGATAGCATGGTTGTATCCAGGGATTGATACGGAGTTTGTGACTGTGTTGGTTGTTGGTGACCCGATGAGGCATCGGAACCCCAACACCGGAAAGGGTCACCAACAACTGGCCAGCACTTTCCAGTTGTGGTCGATCAATCATGAAAACGAGATCTAAGGTTGGAGCGCGCAGGGATAGCATGGTGGTATCTTGTATCCAGGATTGATGAGGAGTTTGTGACTATGTTGGTTGTTGGTGACCCGATGAGGCATCGGAACACCAACCTTTAGACTTGCATTAAGTTAATCAGTTAACAGGTCATTATTGTAATAGCTTTTCTTTTTTGCTTCTTTTTTCTTTTGTGTATAATGTGGAAATGTTAATAACTACAATCACGAAGAACCCGTGCA
>JANPES010000274.1:0-5226 GCA_031423035.1 Cyclobacteriaceae bacterium
GGTAAAAAAGCGGTATCGCTTGTGAATATTCTCCAACCCGACGCGAAAGCTGCTGGTGGGCGTAAGGGATTGTGTTTTAGTATTATAAACAATCACGTGGGTGTTGTCTTTGGCCCCGATGTAAACAAGCAAGGGTTGATCTTTGCTGATAGCATTATGTTTGACAGCATTTTCCACCAGTAGCTGTAAGGTCATCGGCGGTATACTGCTGTCCAGGATATTCTGCGGGACGTTGATCTCGAGTTGGAGGTGGTATTCATATCGTACCTGGAGCAGGAAATAGTAGGACTTGACGAACTCCAGTTCTTCGCGTAAGGAGACCAGCTTGTGTTTTTGATTCCCGAGAACATAACGGAAGGTATCGGACATTCGCCTAACAAACTCTTCCGCAATGCGCGGATCCTTATACAGAAGTGAGGAGACGGTATTCAGGCAGTTGAATAAGTAGTGTGGGCTGATTTGATTTTTTAGAGATTCAAACTGAAGTTCCAGTTGCCACCGTTCGGACTGCAATACCTCGGCCTGGGTCACTGCGTAGTAGCGATAGGAATAGAAGAGACCGTAGAAAATCTCATAAATAAACACTGCGATGATAAAAAGTATGTTCAGCTTGAGTAGCTCTTCTGATCCCACAGAAAACCAGTATTTGCCGGCTAGCGCAAAGAAAAAAATGACAAGGATAATATTAGCGAAAAGACCACTGATGAAGCGAAGCAGGAAGTTAGATTTCCAGGCGATTGCTTTGTCCAGCATCCTGTCAACTTGCAATACGAGCGCTCCAAAAAAGGTAGTGCTGATTGCAGCCAGAAGCAGATATTTGCCTTGCTCTCGAAGCGTTGGCAATTGTCCCGTATTCCCGTAGTACATGAACAGAAAGAACAGAATGCCGATGGTGGAGCAGCCCAATGCCAGGAGAGCATACTTTCGTATCGCAGAAGTTCGAAGCCGATCGAGAGAACTCATAACACCCTGAAACTACTGATTTTTAGCGGTATCGAGAATGCGGATGTAGTGTTAGTCAATCGCCCTAATTGCCCTTCCATAGTATGTCTCAGAGCCAATCTTTTTGGCGGTTGTTCGGTAGGCATCTTTAAGTGCCGGGTCGTTGGCGGCTTTGATCCGGGGCGCCATGTCTACCAGTACCTCCGTGATATAGTGGTCGGATTCAATGGCCCCTGCGCTGGTCAGGATGGCAAACATGTTTTGTTTTGTGAGGTTGAGGCGCTCAGCAGCCGTTTTGAGAAATTCGGCGATGTAGTAATCGCTGTCATGACTGACCATGGCTTCCAGCAGTTTTTGAAATGCGTCATCGCTAAGCGTCTGTTTTTCGAGAATCTTCTTGCCTACCACAGTAATGTAGTGATCAGATTCTATGGAAGCCGTTGCGGCAATTAGAATTGTCTGCACATCCGGTCCGAGATTGTTGTCCAGCAGGTGGGTCATAACTTCAGTCTTGTAGTGATCGCTATCCATTTCCTTAACTGATTCCAGGGCACGCTGGAATGAGGCCGAAGACAATCCTTGCTTTGAAAGTACTTTGGTCAGTACAACGGTGCGATAATGGTCAGAGCCCATCGTTTTTGTGGTATTGATCATCTCTGACATAATATCATCTGTCAAGTTGGTTTGCCTGAGTAAGGAAGTAAGGACCTCCGTCTTGTAGTGGTCAGAGCTCATGTTGCTGGTAGCTTGTAGTGCGATCCGGACGCTTTCCAGGGAGGCGGGCGCGGAACTGAGTGCTTCTTTGATGACTTCGGTTTTGTAATGATCGGAATCCATCTCGCGGGTGGCAGCAAAAACAGCTTCGGTTGCTTCTTTCGAAGGGATGAACTTCTTCATGTTCTTCGTTAGAAACTCTGTGATGTAGTGATCAGAATCCATGGTTGCAGTGACTTCCGCGATGATTCCGGCCATATTTTGAATGGGTGGATTCAGGCTTACCAGAAGGTTCGCGTAATGCACCTTGACATAGTCGCTTTCGATGATTCGAATTTCGTCAAGGACGCCTTTGACACCGGCATTCTTGTAGAATCTGTTCACCCGGCTCTCTGCCGCAATGGTCGTGCTTCTGACAATTTCGGGTAGAATTTCCCCCAGCCATTTCCTTCCCTCAGGTTCAAAAGGAATCAGCGTGCGTCCTTCATAGTATTCTTTCTTTAATCCGTTAGCCTGTGGGCTGACAACGATTGTCCGCTTGCTGCCAAAAACAGTTTTAGTGATTTCAAGGTAGCCATCAGGAGACATGCTCTTGATGTCTTTGTCATCATCGGTGATATCCATTTTCCCGCGTGTTTCAACGCTGAAATTGGATATGCTCCCGCGACGGCTATATGTTGTCTTTTGACTACCGTTTCGGGTTTCGACAGAAAGGGACTGGCCAAATACCGAAAGTCCGGAAATGACCAAGAGTATCGTAAGGAGGGTTTTCATGAGATCGCTTTGACCATAGGACGCACAAAGGTGCGTAAGGGATTCACCCTTGCCAACCGCAATGCCCTGAGTTGTAGAATTGGTGTAGTGAGCCGCCCGAATGGCGTCAGGCCTGTTTGGATGAAGATTCCCCCATATTTACTTTGAAGATTTCGAGGGGTTGTGGATACCGATCAAGGGTAACGACTCCAGCATAGTCTACGGAGTAGTGGTTAACGTCAAGAGAAAGAGAAGAAGAGAACCGGGCAAATGCAAAGACTGCGCCGGTTGGGATTAGGGAGTGCAGTTCACGAATCTGTTTAGCGGACTGTGCAGCGATTGCCTTCTCCTTTTCGTTCGCGCCTGGCTCAAGCAATATTGGGCTTGCATACAGGCTCATTCTTAGCCTGTCGGCCATGAAATGAGACTTCATGAATTTGAGAATGACTTTGGCAAGGTCCATAGCGCCCAGGATAGAACGAAAAGAAACCATCATCATGTCGCTCATTTCAAAGGTTACTGGCGCCAGAATAGGCAAGTCGATTTTTTTTTCAATTTCTTCCCAGGCTTTGGCTTGCTCTTCAGGGCTGCTTCCGGGTAGATCGGCGCAGACGGCGTAAAGAACTGGGCGATCCATTGAGGGATACACTGGGGCCGGTTCTGCTTTTATTGGCGCGATTTGTGGCGTTGCTATGCCTTGCACAACGTAATTATCTGGATTGATGTTGACATAACGACTGGGGTAAGGCCAGAGGTTGACCGTATCTCTTGTGCCTCCCTCTTTAAGGCGCAGGTCTGTTTCTGACAGAACTGTCAGAAGGGTCGGCTCTGTGTGGTTCATGGAACTACGGATGATAGCCGAGCCAAAGATTACGCGGTTTTGAAATGAGAACAAGTCATCGAACCCGGCGTATAGATCATGCGTGATGTAGGTCACTGGAAACCGGGCCAACAAATTCTCAAAACGATCCAGCCAGTTCCCCCCGGCGAATCGGACGCTGGCCTCAATAAAGTCTTGCTTTGCGAAGGGGAGCCAGATGTTTACTTCGCCACCCGCGGCGGCCATGGCTTCTGCGAATATTATATCACTTCCACAAGCGAGAGAACAGAATCCAATTTTTGCGTTGAGGGTGTTGATAGCACTGGCAATCGCGTCGCGGACCTGATTTTCTATCGAAGCGGGGAATCTTGGGCGCGTGCGCGAAGGATGATCAATCATGTGACCGATGAAGGAGACGACACCGGGTGGGTTGAATACTCTTAGGACCTCTTTTGGAACGGGCACATAATGGTTCAGTAGCCACAGCTGATTGTGCACCGTGCTTACCTTTCCCCAGTCGGTCCCCGCCATATTCTTTGCTTCGAAATAGGCGGAGAGCGCCTTCTCCCGGTCTTTTGTCAGTAGATACGCTTCGGCCAGAGTTACCTGGTGCCAGAAATCAGCCGGAGGTTGCTCCATGAGTTTAATTACTTCCGAGGCAATTTCACGGCCTTTGGATACCTGTCCTGCGATCGCCGACATGGTAGCGGCATTGATGCCGGTATAGTAATTTTGCGTTATAGAGAAATTCTTCAGATAGGTATCGCGTGACAGTAATGCATACTTTGTGTCCTGGTCTTTCCTGAACATTTCTTTGTAGATTCCACCCATGATTCCAGCGGTTTCCGGGTCG
Organism: Cyclobacteriaceae bacterium; assembly: GCA_031423035.1. Taxonomy (GTDB): domain Bacteria; phylum Bacteroidota; class Bacteroidia; order Cytophagales; family Cyclobacteriaceae; genus ELB16-189. The sequence continues at coordinate 4,083 of JANPES010000274.1, forward strand.
TCGGTGTGCGCCCTGTAGATTGGTTCAAGGAATTCAAGTGCGGCCTTGGGGACACCCGATTTGGACACCGCAAGGGCATACAACTGCTGAACACGCAACAAAGGCGTGGTTTTTAAAGTTGCTGCTGCCAACGATCGCGCTTCAAAGTAGCGGCCCTGATTAATCAGGGATTCTATTTGGTTGGTGGTGTCGTTCACTGGCAGCGGGCAGGATTGGGCATTGGGTAAATATAAAATTATTGCCTGTAATTCCTTCATTCTGCAGTGGGATTGAGAAGTTTTGTACCTTCACACTGCAGTATATAGAATGCGAATGCTCCCCCAAGCTAAAAAACTCAATTATCCAAGACTGTTCTTGTTTGCGTGCCTCACAATTGCATTTGTGCTCGTCGCAGACAACTTCTCCCTGGCACAAGGGCAGTCATTGCTGGCCGCTAAAAAGAATCAATTATTTACGCCCCAGTTTCTTTTTCGCCTTGCTGTCAACGCTGTTGCCGTTATCGTATTGGTGCGGTTTGTTTACTTTCCGATCAACCACAAGAAGGACTTCTTCTTCACATTCTTCCTTCTTAATGCCTTGGTTTTTATTGTCATATTCGTGGTTAACATCGGTACAACCATAGCGACGGCCACCGGATTTGGTTTGATCGCAATTTTCACCTTGTTGCGCTTTCGAACGGAGACAATCACCATGAAGGATATGACGTACCTGGTAATTGTTCTTGTCCTGGCCACCATCAATGCGACTATGACAGGTCCGTATTATGAAATGATTGCCATCAATGTGTTCATTATTTCCCTTACCTATGGTTTGGACAAAGAATGGATATCCAAAAGCATCCATTCGCGGGAGATTGAGTTAAGTAGCCTGGAACATATCATGCCGCAGGACATGGATAAATTGGTCGCCAGTCTTCGGGTTAGCACAGGACTTGATGTGCAGCGTGTTAAGATCGAGTCGGTAGACCTGGTGAGGGGCAGGGCACGAATCAAGCTCTACTACTACTGATACTGAGCTGACTACACGGAATAGTTCTTAAACATCTCCCGCAACGCCGACTTCTTAAACTTCCCTACTGATGTCTTGGGTATTTCTTTGACAATCTCATACGCATCCGGCAGCCAGAACTTGGCGAAGAGCGGCT
>JANPES010000275.1:0-17069 GCA_031423035.1 Cyclobacteriaceae bacterium
CTAATGCCCTGATTTCTAGGTTTAACATGTTTTCCCAAAACGATATCGCTGCGAAACATGACTTGTCCAATCAATGGAATCCCGGGGAGCAACAGGAAGAATACTACCACAGCGCACTTCATGCCTAAAAGGTAACACAAAAATGAAGAGGTAAAAACCGCTAAATCATCGTGCAAAATCAGGTTCGTAGCAAATCCTTAACTTAGCGGCCCAATCAACTATTGGCATATGCCTTATTCGAAAATTGTTGGCCTTGGCCACCACGTTCCTGAGACAGTTATCACCAATGGGTACTTATCGACAATCATGGAAACCACGGATGAGTGGATTGTCGAGCGTACGGGCATTCATGAACGTCGCTGGGTTGATCCGGCAAAAGATACTGTGGCCAATATGGCTGCGAAGGCAACGCGGATGGCACTTGAACGGGCCAAGCTTACAGAGAAAGATATTGAGTTTATTGTATTTGCCACCATTACCCCGGATTACTTCTTTCCTGGTTCTGGTGTACTCCTGCAACGTGAACTTGGGTTAGCAGGAATAGGCGCAATCGACATCCGTAATGCCTGCTCTGGCTTTATCTACGCGTTGAGCACCGCTGATCAGTTTATAAAATCTGGTATGTACAAGACCATCCTTGTGGTTGGAGCCGAAATTCAGTCCACCGCTTTGGATGTCAGCACGCGGGGCCGCAATGTGTCCGTCATTTTCGGAGATGGCGCCGGAGCTGCCATCGTACAAGCCTCCGACACTCCAGGTGTACTCTCTACCCACCTGCATTCCGATGGGCGCTTCGCGGAGGAACTGTATATAAGAGATCCAGGCAGCAGCCGGCCCCGGGAATTAAGACAGCCAGAACAAATTCTGGACACCACCGACTTCAAGGTGGTCATGAACGGCAACCAGGTATTCAAACATGCTGTGGTCCGTTTCATGGAAGTGATCAACGAAGCCCTGACGGCCAATCACCTTAAGAAAGAACAGATCAACCTGCTGGTGCCCCATCAGGCCAATCTCCGGATCAGCCAATTTATCCAGGAAAAAATGGAGCTGCGCGATGACCAGGTGTTCAACAACATCATGCGCTACGGTAACACGACGGCCGCTTCAATCCCGATTGCGCTCAGTGAAGCCTGGGCCGAAGGAAGAATCAAAGAAAATGACGTAATTTGTTTAGCGGCCTTTGGCAGTGGATTTACATGGGCTTCTGCCCTTATTCGCTGGAAATAATACAAACATCCCCGTAACTTGAATTCGCACCATGAAGACTACCGCCTATAACCCAAGTCCGCTGGAAGTGGATTTTGCCAACGCCTTGTTTATTCTCCAAAAGGACATTCAGAAGCACCTGCAGGACAACAAAGTCATTAACGTGGAAAGTAACATCAAGCGCGATAATCCGATGATCAAGTTCAGCCTGCTGGACAAGGATGGTGATCCTCATGAAATCGTCGTTCGGATTGTACAGATACCTGACAAATTCTGATTGATACGCAGATTCTAAAACCTACTGATCTGATTTACGTAAATTAGCGGACAAACCAGTGTACATGAAAAAGTGGGTAGCGTTGGCAGTCGTAATCTCTGGATTTCTTTTCCTTTCATTCACCGCTCCGGTAGACCGTTATTTCGAGATTGCCAAGAATCTGGACATTTTCGCAAACACGTTCCGGGAGATCAATGCCCTATACGTCGACGAAGTCAATCCCAATACACTGATGCGTACGGGCATTGACGCCATGCTGGCCTCTCTCGATCCGTTTACCAACTACATCCCTGAAAATGAAGTCGAAGACTTCCGCACACAAAATACCGGTCAGTATGGCGGTATTGGTGCTGTCACGCGCGACATCGGCGGCCGAACAATTGTTACCATGATGTATGAAGGGTACCCCGCATTCCGTGGAGGCCTGCGGATTGGAGACGAAGTTGTGAAAATGGATGAAGTGGAATTATCAAAAATCACCACCGAACAAGCCAATCAACTTATGCACGGTCAGATCGGCACACCTGTATCCTTGACCGTCAAACGGTTTGGTGTAAAAGATGCAGTGAAGCTGAATTTCAAAAGAGAGAAGATCAAAATTAGTAACGTACCCTACTTCGGCATGATGTCCGGAGGCATGGGGTATGTCCGCCTTACCAACTTCACCCCGGACGCCGGAAAAGAGGTCCGCAATGCTGTAGTGAGCTTGAAAGAATCAGGCGCCAAGGGTATAATTCTGGATCTGCGTGAAAACCCGGGTGGCTTGCTGAGCGAGGCGGTCAACATATGCAGCATCTTCCTCCCGAAAGGAAAACTTGTAGTGACCATGAAAGGCAAGATTGCGGAATACAACAGCACTTACCTTACAGAAAGTGCACCCACCGACCTGGAGATCCCGGTCGCCGTTGTAATCAATAGAAATTCAGCATCTGCTTCTGAAATTGTCGCCGGGACGCTGCAAGATTACGACCGCGCAATTATTATAGGCGAAAAATCCTATGGCAAAGGACTTGTGCAGTTGACTCGTCAGCTTGGCTATAATTCACAGATAAAGATTACGACAGCCAAGTACTATACGCCGACAGGCCGATGCATTCAAGTGCTTGACTACACCCATCGCCGGCCAGATGGAAGTGTAGGGTCAGTTCCCGATTCTGTGAAAAAAGCATTCACGACATCAAACGGCCGCACCGTATTTGACGGAGGTGGGGTTGACCCTGATTTGATTATCGAGGATACGCCTATATCCCCCCTCGCTCAGACGTTGTTGACACAGGGGTTCCTATTTGATTATGCTACCCTTTATGCTTCCCGCCATACCACCATAGGTGAGGCAAAAAACTTTTCGCTCTCGGACTCCGACTATCAGGATTTTGTTTCCTGGATCCGAAACAAATCTTATACCTACCAATCCCCGTTAGAAGAACAACTGAACCAGTTGAAGGAAACAGCTAAAGCGGAGCGACTTTATGAAGAGTTGAAGCCCCAGATTGATCAGATGCAAGCCCGTTTGTCGGATAGTCGAAAGAATGACCTTGTTACATTTAAGGACCAATTGCGAATACTCCTTGGTGAAGAAATCGTGGGCCGGTATTTTCTTGAGCGCGGGCAGGTTGAAGCATCTTTCAAAGATGACCAAGAGATAAAGAAGTCTATTGAGATCCTTTCGAATAGTACTCAACTGAAGAAAGTGTTAAGCAACTAAGACATGCTCCGGCATTGGAAGATCTGGGCATTCCCCCTCCTTACTTCAGCAACCATTTTACTTTTGCTTGACAGTTGCCTGCAGTTTCGCATGAGCAAGAAGGAAGTTGCAGTATATTTTGAAAACAAGAAGGAAAAAGGAACGCTTAACACTTATGGTGTTGGGCCGAGAGTCATCAACTATCTGGATGTTGGGCCACACGACGCTCCGCTCATCTTGTTTGTGCATGGCTCCCCTGGCTCCTTGAGTGCTTTCATCGATTTTCTAGGTGATACTTTGCTCACTTCCAGGGCCCACCTGATCACAGTCGACCGGCCTGGTTTTGGTCACTCGAATTTTGGAAACGCAGAACCTTCCCTGGAAAAGCAAGCCGCTTTGCTTCGGCCTATTCTGGAGCAAAACAAGATGCACCGACCGATTATTCTTGTCGGCCACTCCTTGGGCGGTCCGCTGATCGCCCGAATGGCCATGGATTTCCCCGAGTTGGTAGACGGAATCATATTGGTTGCCCCGAGCATTGACCCGGAACTCGAACCCTATGAGTGGTTCCGCGCGCCGCTCGCTTCTCCTTTCTTGAGTTGGCTTCTTCCCCGGTCCTTGCGCGCTTCAAACGATGAAATCTACAAATTGAAACCGGAACTAGAAGAAATGCTGCCGCTTTGGAGCCGAATTTCTATAAAAGCTACAGTCATCCAGGGATGCAAGGATACGTTGGTAGACCCAGGCAATGCCGATTTTGCGGCTCGGATGATGACGGGCACAAAAGTAACCTTGATTACCGTAGAAGGGATGGATCACTTTGTTCCCTGGAATAATCCGGAACTCATCCGCAGGGCCATCCTGGACCAGCTTCAATCCGTGAATTGAGAATTTCTTATCATTTAATTTTATGAAGCCAGAAACCCTATTTCAAATCTGCAATAGCGCTGCCCCGATCGGGTGGCTGCTCATGGCCGTGGCACCGCGCTGGACTTGGACACGAAAGATCGTCTTGTCCGGGCTCTATCCCCTGCTCCTCGGACTTGTCTACCTCGGAATCATTGCTCTCACTTTCGGTGAGTCGGAGGGCGATTTTAACTCCCTTGCCGGTGTCGCAAGACTGTTTGAAAACCCGTATGCCCTCACGGCCGGGTGGATTCATTACCTCGCCTTCGATATGTTCATTGGCGCCTGGGAAGTTGCAGACAGCCAGAAACACGGAATATCGCACTGGCTGGTCATCCCCTGCCTTTTCCTGACATTGATGTTCGGCCCCATCGGATTAATCACCTACTTTGTAATTCGCCTGTTAAAGACTAAACAGCTTTTTCATGGTTAACCACTTTCTATTGGAACTGAAAAGGCGAAACCCACTTCTTTATTGGTTTGGCTGGCTAAATGTAGGCTTGTTTCTGCTCGCCGTAGTGATGTACATGAGCGATAACACCCTAATCCTGGGAATCAATGCCTGGATAAAGCCTATGAAATTCGCTGTCTCCATCACCGCGTACGCCTGGACCTTTGGCTGGCTGTTGGAGTATACCACCAATCGCCGCGCCAAGCGCGTGATCTCCCTTGGGCTAATTATTACCATGATCGTGGAGATTGCTCTCATTTATCTCCAGTCATTTCGTGGAACGACATCGCACTTTAATATCAATACCCCATTTGATGGAATCGTCTTCGGCGTCATGGGATGGTTCATCGCCATCAACACCGTGGTGAACCTATACGCTGTGGTGGTCTTCTTCTCAAAAAGCATTACGATTACGGGCCCTACTCTTTGGGCCTGGCGCAGCGGGCTCCTCCTCTTTTCTCTGGGCAGCATTTCCGGAGGTTGGATGGTTGGTTCACTCGCGCATACAGTTGGCGCACCAGACGGCGGACCAGGATTACCTTTTGTGAACTGGAGCACGGTGGCCGGGGATATCCGGGCGGCACACTTCGTGGCACTTCACGCCTTGCAAGTATTGCCCCTGGCGACTTTTGCATTGACACGGCTAGCGAGCGAGAAGGCAAATCGCTGGTCTATGGTTGTGATCATCCTATATGCCGCCTTTTGCGTGTACCTCCATATTCTGGCCTGGTTGGGGCTTCCTGTCATTGGCACTGCCTAGAAGCTCGGCATAAAAAAAGGCGACACCGTGTGGTATCGCCCCTTTAACGTTTAGCGCAGAAACAGAATCTCGCGATATTTAACCAAAGGCCAGTCCTCATCATCCACGATTAACTCAAGTTTATCGACAGCGTCGCGGATCCTGTCAAAATATTTCTCCTTGATATCATCACAGTAAGCATAAGCCCGTTTGTGTGTATCGGTGATCTTGTTGATCCGCTTGCGCTCCTCCGTCATTTGACGTACACCATTTTTGATAATGTCGATATATTCTGACGCCTCTTTGATGGTCTGGATGACGGCCTTGTTATCGATGTTGAGGCTTTTCAATCCGTTTGCATTCTGAATTAGTTTATTCTGATAGGCAATCGCCGTCGGAATAATGTGATTCATGGCCAGGTCGCCCACCGTTCTTGACTCAATCTGAACCCGCTTGATGTAAGATTCCAGGCGAATTTCGCGCCGTGCTTCCAACTCCTTATGTGAAAGAACGCCATGCTTTTCAAAAAGCTGGACAGACTCTTTCGACAGATAGGCCTCAATGGCCCGCGGCATATTCTTGATGTTGCTTAAGCCACGTTTGGCCGCTTCTTTAACCCACCCTTCCGAATAGCCATCTCCTTCAAACCGGATGGACCGAGATTCCTTTATGTATTTCCGCAATAGGTTGGCAATGGCCAGGCGTTTTTCGGTGCCCTTCTCGATATCTCGTGTAACCACATCATGAAATTTATCCAATTGCTCAGCCACGATCAGGTTCAACACCGTCATTGGCACGGCGCAGTTGTCGGAGGCTCCTACGGCACGGAATTCAAATTTATTGCCCGTGAAGGCGAAGGGTGAAGTCCGGTTGCGATCCGTAGCATCCAGAATAATCTCCGGGATCTGATCGATGCCCAGCTTCATATACATGTTGTCACCTTTCTCAATCTTCACATTACCTTTCTTCTCCATCTCATCCAATACCGCTGTCATTTGGCTTCCGATAAATGCCGACATGATCGCTGGCGGAGCTTCGTTGGCCCCCAGTCGGAAGTCATTGGCTTCAGTCGCGATACTGGCCCTCAGCAAGTCAGCGTACTCATGGACTGCCTTTATGGTGGTTACGAAAAAAGTAAGGAAGAGCAGGTTGTCGCGTGCACTGCTCGACGGAGCATACAAATTGATGCCCGTATCCGTAATAAGAGACCAGTTGTTATGCTTTCCACTTCCGTTGAGTCCAGAAAAGGGCTTTTCATGGAACAGCACCTTCAGGTTGTGTCGCTCAGCAACGCGCTGCATGATATCCATCATCAACTGATTATGATCGTTGGCAACATTTACTTCCTCAAAGAGTGGAGCCACCTCAAATTGGCTCGGGGCCACTTCGTTATGGCGCGTGCGTACTGGAATACCCAGCTTCCAGCTTTCAAACTCAAATTCTTTCATGAAGTCATAAACACGCGACGGAATGGCTCCGAAATAATGATCTTCCATCTGCTGACCTCTCGATGGAGCATGTCCGAATACGGTGCGACCCGCCATCACAAGGTCTGGCCGTGCCATGAACAAGGCCTTGTCGACGACAAAATACTCTTGCTCTGCACCAAGGGAAGCCACCACATGCTGGATATCCTTATCGAAAAGCTGGCACACTTTAGTCGCCGACAGGTCAACGGCTTTAAGGGCCTTAAGGAGCGGAGATTTATTATCAAGTGTCTCTCCGGTGTAGGAAACAAAAACCGTTGGGATGGATAACGTTTTTCCATAAAGGAACATCGGTGACGTGGGGTCCCAGGCGGTGTAGCCACGGGCTTCAAACGTACTCCTGATTCCGCCACTCGGGAAGGACGAAGCGTCAGGCTCTTGCTGCACGAGCTCGCTCCCTTTAAATTTCTCCAGGCCGGAGATGGCATCGAAGAAGGAATCGTGCTTTTCAGCCGTCCCGCCAGTCATGGGCTGAAACCAATGCGTAAAGTGGGTGGCTCCCTTGCTCATGGCCCAGGACTTCGCTGCGGAAGCTACCGCATCGGCTGTAGTCGGGTCAATTTTCTCATGGTTCTTGATGGCCGCGGTAACTTTGTCAAAAACAGCGGGTGCTAAGGATGCCCGCATCTGCTTGGCGCCAAAGACATTCTCTCCGAAGAAATCGGAAACTTTAGGGCTTGGGCTTGAGACAGTTACAGGAGCTCGTTCATGTAATTTTTCCAGTGCTTCGAAGCGTAAATGCGCCATAGTGGTTGTTTTTTACTGTTTATGGCGCCAAAACTATATCATTTTTTGAAACGATGGGTAATTTTTGACCCAACTTCTCAACTAAATGACAATATTTTAGAAACATAGGGTAAGTATTGAATTTGGTGGACGTGCTAAGTCTTGCTCCGCAACAACCTGCAGTAGCTGAATCCAGCAATTTTTTGTCCTGATCGGGTTTCTCTACTTTTGAAGGCTACCCGCACGCATGAGCAAGAAATTCTGGTTACAAATCGCTGTACTTGCCATTGCTGTTACTGCCTTGGCCTTCCACCGGGTTTCTTCACAAAAGATTAAGGAGCAAGACATAATTGCTGAACTTCAAATGCACCAGTCGCCGCTTTCGATCCGCTTCTTTCAAGTCGCATCTGATTCTATCAGCTTCATCAGCCTGGGAATCCCAGCCCTATTTCTAACCCTGGGGCTGGTAAAAAAGAGAAAAGTCTGGGTACGTCAGGGATTGATCATTCTATTGGGCATCGCGCTGGGCGGGCTGATCTCCGCAACGCTCAAACGCACCATCAAGGAACCCCGCCCCTACGAAGTGGACGCCCGAATCACACAATTAAGTGTGGGTGGCAGTAACTCTTTCCCCTCCGGGCACACCGTAGAAGCAACTGCGGCGGCGATTGGATTTTCTTTCATCCTGTTCCGTACTCCCCTGAGTGTGATTCTTTCGATAACCTGGGCAGTGCTGATCATGTTCTCCCGCATTGTCCTCGGCGTTCACAATTTTACTGATATTCTGGGCGGCATTGCCATTGGGTGCATGGGGATACTCATCGTTCATCAGCTGTATGAACGACGTTCGCTTCAAAACCCATGAAGGACAACTCCGTCACCGGGCAAGCAAACCGGTTTAGCCGCTACAAACCCGGGCGGCGCTTCACAGAATCAAATTGTTCTTCATAGTCTGTGCGGATGGTCCCCATCCATCGGTCCCACCAGAGAAAGTAAAGCCCGTAATTGCCGTTGAAAAATTGGTGATGCTGATTGTGATTGACCGATGTGTTGATCCATTTTCCAAGCCGGCTTCCGGCAAACCCCTTCGGGTACAATTCGTATCCCAAATGTCCATATACATTGTAGACCATCATGAGGAGAAGAAACAAACCAATGGCCAAGGGGTGGATGGGATAAAGAAAAGGCACGATGGCAATGATTGCAAACTCCAATACCGCTTCCAGCGGATGAAATGCCATGGCCGCCCAAGGTGAAGGATTTGTGGAGAGGTGGTGAACCTTATGAATCATGCCAAATAGCACGGGATGATGCATCGCACGGTGCATCCAATAAAAATAGGTGTCATGGACAAGCAACGTCAGGAGGACAGTGAGGAATAAATAAGGTAACCCAAATTTTTGAATATCTGTATACACTTGTGTGTACCGGGCCATAGGGCCAAAGAAGAAGAGATAGCCCAGGGTAGCAAAAATAACGCTTGTCGAGATAGAGAAAAGAAACTCCCTTCGTAAGTCATTCCCTTCAGGAAATTTCAGCTGAATCTTTTTCCACGACCAGGTCTTTCTCTTAATTACATAGTAGACGAGGAATGCAATGGAAGCCAGCAGGAGGTAACGAAGAAAAATGATCAGGAGAATAATGAGCATCTTGTTGCCCTCACTATCAATCAAATCAAGCATGCTTCAAAGTTCAGGGTTCGGGTCAAATTAATGAAAATCGAATTTCTGGAATTTTCTCCAATAGTTGATCCTACTTAGTTTGATTTCTTCACCGATCCACCACTGCTCGAATGCGTATTGGTCCGTTGTGGATTCCCTCGGTAATATATGCCTCCACCGCTGCTTGCACTCGCCTCAAGTCCTTCCGATACATTAAGTTTAATACCGCCGGCGCTGGTCGCCTGGGCACTGGCGGTCTCAACCAGAAGACTGTAGGCATCAATATCTCCCGAGCTGCTCGCTTCAGCATCTATTGATTTTGCTTTCCCCTCAAGAATAACGTCTCCAGCGCTTGACACATCAACACGGACATTGATTGCCTCCAGACTGATTTCAATATCGGCTGCACTGGAGGCGCGGATTTCAATCGAATTCGCCTTAATCACACCCTCTGAAAAGACATTCGACGCTGAACTGGCAGAAATCATATCCAGCGTAACATAAGTCACATATACCTTAATGTCGGTCTTGCCTCTAAAAAAGCTATTATCGCGTAGATGAATCTTGAGGTAATTACCAGCCACCTCGGTAATAATATTTGACAGCTTCTGCCCGGTTGCCTCGACTTTGACTGACTCCTTCTCGCCTTTCCTCAAATACACATCAATGGCCTCCCCGGACTTCACGCCTGTGAAAGAACCCACATTCCGGGTTTCGCTCTCCTGGGCAAAAGTGGCACAGGCAACAAGATTTAGGGCGAATAGTAATGCTTTCATATTCATATGCTTGCATATTTTCACTAATGACTAGATAGAAAGGGAAGGGTTGCATACCCGGAGTCTTCGATCAAGTTTTGGTTTTTTGCTGTAGGTTTAAGCAATATTTATACTAATTTAGATACTTCCAGCCACTAATAACTGAACCTATGATCAAAGAACAGTTAAACATCCTGATTAACCTTGCCGCCAGCGACAAATTGATTGAGGAGCGTGAAGCCAAAACCATCCACATGATTGGAAAGGCCGGCGGATTGTCGAATGACGAAATTGAAGAGATGATGAAGCGTCCCAAACCCATTGGTGACCTTTCCACATTTTCGGAGGACCAGAAATTCGCCAACCTCTACCAGCTCATTCAGCTGATGAAAACCGACGGTCAGGTTTTCAAAAGTGAGATCAGTTTTTGCGAGGGGATTGCAGAAAGGCTTGGATACAAGCGTGAAGTGATTAGCGAATTGGCAGCCAAGATTTACAGCGACCCCTCAATCACTTCCGATCGAAAGAGCCTGATGGCCCGGGCGCACAAATTCCTGAAATAAATCTTGAGATTTTGAATGTTGAGTTGACCTGCCTCAACATTCAAGGACTCAAGATATCCAAAGCAATATTTATTTCTTCTTTTCGAAAACCGTCTTTCCGCCCACGATGGTCAGAACCACCTCCGTATTTAGTATTTCGGTTTCTTCCACCTTCATGATGTCCTGGGAGAACACCGTGAAGTCAGCCAGCTTACCAACTTCGATCGACCCCTTTACCTTCTCCTCAAAGGCACCGTAGGCAGCATCCAGCGTGTATGACCTGAGTGTTTGCTCGCGCGTCATCTTTTCTTCCGGCTCAAATCCACCTACCGGCTCACCTTTCAGCGTCCTGCGACTCACCGAGGCATAGAAACTGGCAATGGGTGTCAGCGGTTCCACGGGTGCATCGGTTCCATTGATCACCTTTGCGCCCGATTTCAATAGGGACTGCCACATGTAGGCGCCCTCTTTGATTCGCTTTTCACCTAACCGATCAATGGCCCAGGGCCGATCTGATGACAAGTGCACCGCCTGCATCGCGGGGATTACACCAAGTTTTCCAAAGCGTGGAATATCATCCGGGCGCAGGTGCTGCGCATGCTCGATTCGGTAGCGGTGATCCGTGTTGGCTGGATTCTCCTTGAACGCAATTTCGTATTGATCCAGGATTTCTTTGTTCGCCCGATCACCGATGGCATGGGAGCAAATCTGGAACCCATAGGTCAGGCCATCACGCGACCGTTTCAGCACACTATCCATCGGGTAGGTGGCCATCCCCAAAAAATCTGTGCGATCGGAATACGGCTCCAACAGCCACGCGCCGCGCGAACCCAGGGCACCGTCACAATTCAACTTGATTGCACGGACGGTCACCCCTCTCGGGTCGATTTCTGGTCCCCGGGCATACCACTCCCTGACAAGCTCACTGTTCCTGCCTGTCATCATTACATATAATCTGGTCTTCAATTTTCCTGCATCACGGAACTGATGAAATAAATCAATATTCTCTTTCGAAGCGCCAGCATCATGAAATCCGGTAAGCCCGTTGCGCGCGCAGGCTTCCATAGCCAATTCCAGTGCACGGGTATTAGATTCAAGTGTATTGGCAGGAATAACTTTTGCAATCAGGCCTTGTGCCCGCTCATTAAAAATGCCAGTTGGATTACCCATCTTATCCCGGATGATCTCGCCACCTTCTGGGACATCAACATCTACACGCTCCAAGGAAAGTTGATTCACCCCCGCCAGTTTCATGGCCTTTGCATTGGCGAAACCGGCATGTCCACTTGCATGACTCAAATAGACCGGGTTATCAGGGCTTACTGCACTAAGCTTTTCATGGGTTTGAAATCCCTTCACCATTTTATCTGGCTTAACGTCCCACTTATCCTGATGCCATCCTCTCCCAACGATCCACTCCCCAGGTTGGGCTTTGTCGACGGCCACTTTCACCTTCTCCACGAGCTCATCATAACTCTTTACCGACATCAAGTCGAGGTTCATCTCATTGTAACCTACCCCCATGATGTGGCCATGGGATTCAATAAATCCGGGTGTCATAGTTGCACCCTTCAGATCCATCATAATGGTCTGATCGTCTTGATAAGCGACCGCTTCCGAAAGGAGGCCGGCAAAAAGAATGGTATCCGCTTTGACCGCTACGGCTTCAACTTGGGGCTGACCTTCGCTTGCGGTGTATATCGTTCCTCCCTGGATGATAAGATCGGCTGGAACTTTCTTTGACTGGCATCCCCAGGCCAGCACAATAAAAAGGATCAAATATTTTTTCATACGCGTTCTGAATTGTGAGTTAAAGGATTGTGCCCCAATGTACGAGGATTGCGGGCATCTTCATACCGGAAATTATTCCAATGGAAGAAGATTAAAGTATCTTCGTAAAAATCATACGACCATGAAGCGCTTCCTCCTTGTATTTGTTTTATCGGCTGCTACATCGGCAGCATTTTCTCAGAGTGTGGGGCTATCCTTCTCTTACTTTATCCCGCGCAACGGTGACTTTTCAACACCGATCAGTCCGTTCTCCATTCGGGGAATCGGCATTGACCTGAATCGGTTTATTGCACTGGAGACTGGCGCATCACTCTATCGGATGTCAGGGCTAAACGTGATTGACCTTCCTTTCGAAAGCAAATCATCGGTGACAGGTCCGAATTTTACGCTGTTCATTCCCGGGGAAATTGTTTTTCAATTCAAGGGCAAGGGAGTGGAATTTGATATCAAGGGAGGGGGATTTTTCTTTTATGCGTTTGATCAGCAGCTTAACTATGGTAATCTGGACAAAGCGATTCGGCAGTACACCGGCTGGGATGTTGCCAACTCCCAATTCGCATTCGAAAACAAACCAGGCTTCGGATACACGGCTGGATTTGAATTTACCGTAGATGTGACATCGCAGTGGGGCATCTCGCTGGAGACGAACTACCTTATGGGAAGCGCAGCTATTCCACTTAGTGGCAGCTACTCCGGCGGCATATTGGGTGATCCCATAGGGATCACAACGGTACCAGCTGAGTATAAAGATGCGAAGGTGGACTATACCGGCCTTGAATTTTCTATCGGTATCTTGTTCAAAACGGGCAGGCGGTAATCAATAATCGCGAGGTGACAGCCGGCGCTCGGCAATGCCTTTGTTTTCCCGCTCCAGCAAATTTCTTGCATCCAGAATAAATTCCTCCATCAAGGTCCTGTACGTGCGACTTATCACAATTGTGCTGTCAATGCCCACTCCGCCCACGGGCAGCACCTGAAAGCTCCGCTGCTCATCAGAGGCCCGATTCACCCAGACGAGTGAGTAAGCAGCTTCGCTTACGGATAGCACCGAAGTACCATCTCCATGAATTATTTTCCGGATGTTCAGGTGAAACATGGCACCTCCATTGCGATACCGGGTACGTTGCCCGGAAATAAAATTTCCTAGCGAATACACTACGACCTGATCAGTCTGTAGATTCCATTCCATGGGCTGAATCACATGGGGGTGTGAGCCAATCACGATTTTGGCTCCGTTTCTAAGGCAGAATGAAGCCAGCTGCTTCTGCGTATCGTTAGGAGCGCTCACGTATTCGTTTCCCCAATGGAAAAACACAATGGACGCATCTGTACCCTGGGTTGCTGCCTTCATTAAGTCCAAACCAATACGCACAGTGTCAATCTGGTTTACCAGATTAGGGGCACGAACCGAAATTCCATTGGTGCCATAGGTATAGTTCAACAAGGAAAGGCTAATCCCATTGCGTTGAATGACAAGGGGGTAGTCGTTCAACCATTCCAGTGTATCACGAAATGTTCCGGTATGTGCAATGCCGATGCTGTCCAGGAGGTGAATCGTACGCTCAAGCCCGTGCCTCCCGCGATCAACGGAATGATTGTTGGCGGTGACCAGCACGTCGAAGCCGGCATCGCGAATGGCTGTTAGCAATTCATCCGGTGCGCTAAACTGCGGATACCCCGAATAAGGCCTCCCGCCAAGGGTAAGTTCCAGATTTCCGATCGTTAGATCGGCTGCGGATAAGATTGGTTTTACGAATTCAAAACATGGAGCATACAAATATTTGTCAAGTGCTGGACTATAAGCAGCCTTTATTTGTGACTCATGCTGCATGATGTCTCCAACGAAAATCAAAGAGACACTGAGTGTGTCTTGTGCATAAACACGTGGGCATCCGAAGCACAAAATAAATAAAGCAGCTGCCCTCATGGTACAAGGGGCTGTGATCCGGAAGTCTGCGTAGGCCGCAACTCCATAATCTTGTTGTCCACCAGGATATAGACCGTGTCATTTTCCCCCGGATGGACGACCGCCAGACCTGTAAACGTACCAAAAGCAGGAATCACCATCCGGTTTTCTGATCGCCAGAAGCAAGGGAAAGTCAGTGACTGTCGTCCTTTGCCCAAGAGGCGCGCAGCAGGATGAATATGGCCGGCTACATTCGTTAGACCGGATGGAATCTCCGGCAACGCCATCGGATCATGCGTAAGCAACAAGTCGCCAATCATGGCTTGCTCACGAACTTCAATTCCATACCGAACATATTGCTGTTCACTCAGGATATCGTGGTTGCCCCGGATGAGCTCAAATTTACAGTTCGGAAAGTGCTTTACAATCTGACCCACCACTTCCCAATCATCATTATACACGCTATGAAAAAGGTCGCCCAGAAAGATTGTTCTACTTGGATGAAGTGCATTGATAAGGTCAATCAATCTTTCTGCATTTTTTTTATTGGCAGCCAGGGGGACAGGCAATCCTGCTCTTCTGAAGTGATTTACTTTCCCAAAGTGAAGGTCGCCAACTACCAGCGCTTGCAGCGTAGGGACCCATAACCCCCGTTCAGGGAGCAACCGAACGACGGAATGCCCAAGATTTAGTTCCGTTGCAGGCGACAAGGACCCGTCCATTTTTCTATTCAGGTTGATCCGCAAAAATCAGTTAAAAAAACTGACGATTAGCTATTTTTATGCGATTTCGACCAAATGCCATGATCATCCAGAAGCGCAAAAATTATTAACATTTGCATAACACGAGGTGAGAAAAGTACGCTTACCTTGTCAGAATTCAAGTTTTTGACTTGCTGCCTAATCCTCCCGACTCATGTTCGAACTGGAATTTTCGTATACCATACTGCTCATATTCTGTTTGGTTGCGGCGTGCGGTTTTGAATTTGTAAACGGCTTTCACGACACCGCAAATGCGGTTGCAACCGTCATTTATACCAATTCCCTCAAACCCTGGGTGGCTGTTATCTGGTCAGGTCTGATGAATTCCCTTGGCGTGTTTTTGGGAGGAATCACGGTTGCCATGGCAATTGTCAATCTTCTCCCGGTGGAAACACTGATCGATCAGAACATTGGGCACAGTATCGCGATGATAGGCGCGTTGCTGCTCAGTGCAATCTTCTGGAATCTACTAACCTGGTACTTCGGGATTCCGTGCTCCAGTTCACATACCTTAATTGGCTCTATCCTCGGCGTTGGAATTGCTTACTCCTTCTTGCCGGAAGCCACAGGTGCTGCTGTAAATTGGGGAAAGGCCTCTGAGATTGGTGCCTCTTTGCTGATTTCTCCAATGATTGGTTTCAGTATTACCATCATCCTGATGTATTTCCTACGTGTCATGACTAAGGGAAAATCCTACGGTGAAGATCTCTTCAAAGAACCCAAAAAGAATACTCCACCTCCACCCTGGATACGAGCCATTCTGCTGCTTACCTGCACCGGAGTGAGCTTCTTTCATGGTCAGAATGACGGCCAGAAGGGCGTCGGGCTAATCATGCTGATTCTTATCGGGATTGTTCCGGGATATTTTGCACTCAACGCAGGATATGATGCCACCAGATTGGCCGAACCGCTTCACCGGTTGGAAATACTCATTGCCAGTATCGATCCATCTCCCTTGTCAGCCCCCGACCGAGAAGTTCTCTTGAACGCCAAAGAATTAGACCTGCGCCTTCAGCAGTCAGTTGCGACAAGAAGATCAGTGAATGAACTCCCCCGCACTGAACGGTTTGCCATCCGAAAGGACATCCTGGTGCTGGACCGCAACCTGGGCAACCTACTTGAAAAAGAGGAAGCAAGAGTAAGTGCCAGTGATAAAGTGATTATAAAAGACGATTTGAAAGCCTTACGTAAACTTACAGACTACTCTCCTGGATGGGTCATCTTTATCATTTCACTTTCTCTTGGAATGGGAACCATGATCGGATGGAAGCGAATTGTCAAGACCATTGGTGAAAAGATAGGCAAGGAACACCTCTCCTATGCCCAGGGTGCCAGCGCTGAACTGGTGGCCGCAAGCACCATTGGTTTGTCCGGCTATTTCGGGCTGCCGGTCAGCACCACACATGTACTCTCCTCAGGCATTGCAGGCAGTATGGTAGCGAGCAAAGGTGTAAAAAATCTTCAGCCGGATACTATTCGGAATATCCTGTTGGCCTGGTTACTGACGCTCCCAGTTGTGATGACATTGTCCGGGTCGTTGTTTCTGTTGTTCAGGAACATCTTATAAGAACGGACAGGAGGTCCTCACAACGTACTTTTACATTTTACAGTCAGTATTTTGCATTTTACATTGATTGACTGAGCCCCAAAATAAAAAGCATCACCTCTATCCTCCCTGATCCCACTTGAGCGTCATTTTTTTGACGCGGTCTTCCAATCGCTCAGAGGTTAATTTATCGCGACTTAGCCGATCGACCAGGATTGGAAATGCAAATGGCGTTGGCCGTGAAGGCTCCCGGACAATAATTTTCTGTCTGCTGATCCGAGCCAGCGCCTTACGCAAACGTGCTTCCTCCAATTGAAAATCCATCATTTCCTCATACGCCTGCAAAAGCAAAAGATTTGTGGAGTCATACTCATGGAAGACGCTGAAAAACAATTGCGACGAGGACTGCACATGTTTGTCGCGCACACGTTGCCCGGGGTACCCTTTGAAGATCAGGCCGGCAATGCTGGCGATGTCCCTGAATTTCCGCCGTGCCATTTCCACCGAATTAATACTGGCCTGGATGTCTTTTAACAAGTTCTCGTCGCCCAACAAGTCGGTTTCGATCGCCTCATATATGGGAATGGGTTGATCGGAAAGCAGCTCAAACCCGTAGTCGTTCATGGCG
>JANPES010000276.1:0-9883 GCA_031423035.1 Cyclobacteriaceae bacterium
GAGCTGACGGGCGATGTCTATTTCGGTGAGAAGGGCAAGAAGGATGACGGCCGGACCGCCTATGACGTCATGATTTACCATCAGTACGAAATTGAGCGTATCGCACATAAAGCCTTCCAGGCTGCGCAACTGCGAAAAAAGAAAGTCACCTCAGTGGACAAAGCCAATGTGCTGGAGAGCTCACGGCTGTGGAGAAAAGTTGTCCAGGAGGTTGGCAAGCAATACCCTGAAGTAACCCTGGAGCATGAATTTGTTGATGCGATGGCAATGAAACTCATCCAACAACCGCGACGCTTCGATGTCGTGGTGACAGGAAATCTGTTCGGTGATATTCTTACCGATGAGGCTTCTCAAATTGCCGGCTCCATGGGAATGCTGGCATCCGCCTCGGTGGGTGATACGGTGGGTCTCTACGAACCCATTCACGGCAGTGCACACGACATCACCGGCAAGGGCATTGCTAATCCACTGGCGTCAATTTTGTCGGCTGCGCTGATGCTGGAGATATCCTTCGGCTGGAAAGAAGAATCGGAAGCCGTCGTGAATGCGGTTCGGAAAGTACTACAAATGGGTTTCCGAACAGTGGATATCGCTTCGATCGACACACCAAAAGAAAAGATTCTGGACACCCGGAAAATGGGAGATTGTGTAGTTACACAATTGGCCAAGCAAGGGGTAGTCCTGACAAATTGAATACACGAATTGATTTAAACGACAGAACCATGAGCCAGAAAGTACAAATCTTCGACACCACACTTCGCGACGGCGAACAAGTACCCGGCTGTCAATTGCGGACCGAGGAAAAGGTGATGATTGCGAAGGAACTTGAGACCCTTGGCGTCGACGTGATAGAGGCCGGTTTCCCGATTTCGAGCCCGGGCGACTTCTTATCAGTGGTCGAGATTTCAAAGGCGGTGACCCACACGATCGTTTGCGGTCTGACGCGGGCGAAGAAAGAGGACATTGATGTCGCCGCGGAAGCCCTCCGTCATGCACGCCATGGACGGATTCACACTGGGATAGGGTCTTCAGATGTACATATCAAACACAAATTCAAATCGACACGTGAGCAAGTGTTGGAGCAGGGCGTGTGGGCAGTTAGGTATGCCAAGGAGAAAAATTACGAAGTTGAGTTCTATGCGGAGGATGCGGGCCGCGCAGACCTGACGTTCCTCGCGCAGATGATTGAAGCCGTCATCGAAGCCGGTGCTGACGTAGTGAATATTCCAGACACGACCGGTTATTGTCTGCCACACTTGTATGGAAAGCGTATTCAGTATCTTTTTGAGAATGTTCGCAATATTCAAAAAGCAGTCGTATCCGTTCATTGCCACAATGACCTGGGCCTGGCTACAGCCAATACCATCGAGGGAATTATTCACGGCGCCAGGCAGGTAGAGGTCACCATCAACGGCATTGGAGAACGTGCCGGCAATACCTCGCTCGAGGAAGTGGCGATGATTCTGCAAACGCACAAAGACCTGGGTTTCCATACCAACATTCAGTCGGAACGGATCTTTGACATCAGCCAACAGGTGAGCCACATGATGCGCATGCCGGTTCAGGCCAACAAAGCCATCGTCGGAAAGAATGCCTTTGCCCACTCTTCTGGCATCCACCAGGATGGCTTCCTGAAACATGCCGAGAACTACGAGATCATCAATCCCGCTGATGTCGGTGTACCTTGTTCATCCATTGTGCTTACTGCCCGGAGCGGCCGCGCGGCATTGAAGCACCGCCTGGAACTGCTGGGCTACGGCATGGCAGGCGAGGAGTTGAATAGTTTCTATGAGAACTTCCTGCTGGTGGCAGACGAGAAAAAGATGGTTGAAGACAGCGATCTGATGATGTTAATGAGCAACCACCTGGTGCTGGTGAAGTAGCCTTCGCTGGTCATTTCTTCTACTGACTGGAATGCACACTTATCTGCGCAAAACGCCTATTCTGCAAGGTGGACGATAAGCACATTCATATTACCTGATTAATGAGGGCGACAGTAAAGATGCTTAATAAGAACCATCCCATAAATCCCTCAAGTACACATACATAACGCGCAATGCCATGAGTTGGAATATTCCCAAATCCAAGTGTGATAAAGGCATTCAAGCTAAGCGTAAGGGCGTTAAGTAAACTCAATGTAAAGCCACCGAGAAGTATAAAGAAGGGGACGATATACCCCTTCTCATTCTTTTGAGCAAAATCCCTGAAGTTCTGAAGGAGTCTTGTCTTGCTGGTGACGTCCCAATCGGATGGAAAGAAGAAAAAGAAGACACCAAAGCCGAAAACTATATAGAGTGAGATGACAATTGCTCTTGCGGGATCAGTACCATGCCGCACATAGAATTTTAGTAGGCGGGACAATTTCCATCTGAAATAGGTTTCAAAAGTCCCATTAGCCGAGTAAAGATATTCCAGCCGCTTAGATTGGAGTTCCTTAATAGCAACAAAGCAGGCATTATAGGATTCAAGATCGCCCTTATTCTTGTACAAATTCAAGAACATTGAATACAAACCGACTAGTTCCTGGAATGATTCCTCATCCGAAAAGTCTTTACTTCTCTCGCCAGAAATAAACTCATTGAGCGAGTCTCTTTTCTCATAAGAATTTAATTTAACGCCCAATTCACCTATCCGGCCAATAGTTTCATCTGAGATTATGTAGTCATCTTCTGAATTGTAAATTGATTTAAGGTAGCCTAATCGAAATTCGTTCAAATTCTTCCAGTCAATGTCACTAACCGGTTCATTTGAAAAATAGGATTCATAAAATAAGAGCTTGCCTACTATTGTGGACTTCTGCAAATCAAATTCGGATTTAAGCTCCGTATTTTGAATAATCAGGTTGTTGATATAATTACTTTCAAATTTTATAACATCTATTTTCGAATTTGATATTACAATACTGTTTTTTGGAAATTCATTTCTCAAGAAGGTTATTTTGTCAACATCATTGCAATTAATATTAAATTCCGAATTGGGACTGCTGGTATTGTCTCTGATATTAATCTTAATAGGTAATTTACCTTCAATGTTGATTAAAACCGATTTTAAACGACTACTATCCAACGTAAACCCACCATAATAGTCATGATCGGCGATAAAATGCACACACAGGTCGTGATTGAAATTACATTTGGTGATTCGCGGCGAGCTTTCAAAGTACATTTGGTTTAAGAGTAATTTCCCATCGAAGTTGCAATGCTCAAAAACCAGGTGCTGATAAGGAAAGTGCTGCTTGGCCTTATTGAAGTTAGCCCAGACAAAGTGCAGCTTGAATGTGCAATTAGAAAAATTGATCGTGTTATGTTTTAACACTTCAAAGTTTGGAAGTTGAAGGGTTTTAGTTTTATCATTAAAAATGTATGATGTGTCAGACTTTTGCCAATATATGACCTTGTTGCTAATCGTAATGTCATTGTTATGATCAGAGTTTAGTTTTGAGAGATATTCAAGTATGGTTGAGTAGGAAACTTCTTTCGCCATGCTGAAATCTATCTCGAACTTTGGGTAATATTTGTTTAACAGGTCCTTAAACCTTGGTTCGTCCCTAATAAAGTCTAGATCTACATCTGTAGTAAGTTCGTTAGCAGATACAGGGTTGCTCTTGCTCTTCGCATTATAGATAGTAAAACTCCTCTCCAAATAGGAGAGTGCTTTTTCCTTTTCTTTACCTAAAGCGTAGACACACGCCATTGAATAATAGAGACTTCCAAAAATTTCGGGCTTTTCATCTTCTCTTAATTGAATCGCATTTTCATAATATTTTGCACTCAGAGAGTAGTTTCTTGCTTTATAGGCAGAGTCCGCCTTGATTCCCAATGAATCAAATTTTTTGAAGTCCTGTCCATAGCTTGACAGGAATAATTGAAGAAGAACGAGAACCGGAATGGCTGTTTTCATGCGAGATAAATGGATAGGGAATGGCTAGTTAAATATACACTGTTTAAAGGGATCTGATAGTTCGAGCACACCTCCATGCCTGTTACCTCCCTGATCAGGTGGCTCTTTTTCTGTTTTGTATCTTTCGAGGATGATTAAAGGCACCCGGGACTGTTTGTTGCCCGTTATAGGTGCACCCATGCCATATAGCACGCGTCTAGCGGCTAAGGTATGGCGCGACGTCTCTGACGCGTGCCCGCTGGATAGTTCTTCGAAGCGCCTTATCCACACTCTGCGACTTGGGTAGGAGGTTGGTCGGCACCTCGCTTTTGTTAGTGTTCCCGTCTCGGGGTCACCAACAAAACACACTTGAATGACTTATGTAACGTGGAGGGAGGTTGGTCGGGAACTGTGGTCCCGATCAGTTCGAAGGACAGTATGCGATCGGAGACGGACCTATGGTCCAAACAGTTCTCTGTCAATTGATGAGAGTGGGATAGCAGGGATAGATGCAATTGATGTGCGATGGAAGTTTTACTGCATTGATAATCGTAAGGGTCTTGTAGATATTATTATATTGAGTAGGCTTTTTTCTTATGTTGACGAATGAGCAAAGCGTGCAGAGGGAGAAGACGAACGGGCTGTCATGGACCATAGGTCCGTCTCCGCGGAGGGATTTGTCTCAAAAGGGTCACGGACTGCAAGTCCGGACCAACGTGGGGAAAAAGATGGTTGAAGACAGCGATCTGATGATGTTAATGAGCAACCACCTGGTGCTGGTGAAGTAGCCCAATGGGTTCTGTATTTTGGTAGCCATTTGGAAATTTTATTTCCACAGCCGACTCCTTCGTTCTACCTTGCGGCCCTTCCGATAGTAAGTATCGGGACTAACAGAAATGGCACTATTAGAAAAACATCTTTACATTAAGAAATCTCTCTTGCCGGGCGCCGGTAAGGGCCTCTTCACCAAGATTGCGATTAAGAAAGGGGCCAAAATTGTGGAATATAAAGGAGTAATCCTTACCTGGAAGGAAGTTGAAGCAATGGCCGATGACCGTAATGGGTATGTGTTTTACTTCAACTTGAAGTACGTAATCGATGCTTGGAAGACCAAAAAGTCGGTAGCTCACTTTGCAAACGACGCCCAGGGGATTATCCGGGTAAAAGGGGTAAAGAACAATTCCGAGTACGAGACAGAAGGGAAGCGCTGCTTCATTGAGGCCGTAGAGGATATCCCGGCCCGATCGGAAATCCTGGTGCCTTATGGAAAAGAGTATTGGGATGCCATCCGATACAACATCCGCGATGAAATGCGGAAGAACAAAAAATCCGGCAAGAACGGAAAGCAACTCTCCCTACCTCACCACGAAGTGGCGAAGCGGAAAGCCACTAAAGCCAAATAGGAGGTCACTTAGATCCTTTCTCTGAAGCAATTGCTTCGAGCATAGCTTCTCTAACTTTTCGAATCTTTTCCATTTCCGACTCAAGGTATTCACGGGCCGCTTCCTGATCGGTACTGTCGGGCCTTGGAGAGAATTTATGCATCCAGTCCATCATCAGCTGACTTACGGAATCGAGGACGACAACCCGTTTCTCCAACATCTGTTTTTCTTCAGCCGAGATGTTCGGTGTAGTAGCAATCTTGTCCTGTAGCCCCTTCTTCAGCGTATACAGGTCCTGCATTTTGGGCATCACCTCATCATGTATGTCCATCACCTGATCGTACAATACTTGATTTGTACTGGTGGAGTCAGCGTCATTCTCGCTATGCTCATGCCCATTGGATGACGGATTGCCACAGCGGATCATCAGGAGGCCTGCGACCAAAAGGAGTAGGCGGATGCTCATAGAGTATAAATTAGTTCCGCGAAGGTAAGTGGTCAGGGGAGCTAACAGTAGTTAGCCTGGCACTATTTTCCGGAATATTCTCTGATTCAACATGGGGAAGGTTGGAGAACCACAAAATTTCATGTTTATTGCTCCTGTGAACACGAAACGATTTTATTTCTACAGCTATTATTTTCAGGCCCAGGAGGGACTTGATGGAATAGTGCATCGTTCGTAATAATCACGCAAGCACCACCAGAAAGTCCCGCCAGAAGCGGGACTTTCTGTGTTATGACCAATTATGAAAAGCGAAGCACAAACAGTTGATGTGAAGAAGAGCGGAAAAAAGACCGCACGGAAAAACGGAATGAAAGTAGCTATCCAGGGGATTGCCGCCAGCTTTCACGAGGTGGCTGCCTTCACGCATTTCGGCGGTCCGGTCGATACGATCGAGTGCCTCACATTCCACCAGCTGTGCGAGGTCATCAAAAGCGACCGTGCGGAGTATGGCGTCATGGCAATAGAGAATTCCATCGCGGGAAGTATTCTGCCGAACTACTTCCTCCTTCAGGAGTACCATTTTTCAATTGTCGGAGAGCTCTACCTGCCCATTCACCTTCACCTGATGGCACTGCCCGGCGTAAAGCTAAAAGACATCCGTACAATCGAGTCCCATCCGATGGCAATCCGCCAGTGTACGGACTTTTTGCAACAGCTAGATAACATCGTCATCCGCGAGAGTGAGGATACGGCACTCTCGGCGAGGAAGATCAAGGAACAAAACCTGAAGGATGTAGCAGCCATCGCAAATGCACAAGCAGCTGAAAAATTTGACCTGCATATATTGGAAAAAAGAATCGAAACCAACAAGAAGAATTTTACCCGGTTCCTTATTCTTCATAAATCAAAATCTAAGGTCACTGGCAGCAACAAGGCCTCCCTTTCTTTTGAAGTGGCTAACCAGGTCGGGAGCCTTGCGGATGTGTTGACTGTGTTCAAGAACAGCGCCATCAACCTGACCAAGATTCAATCAATTCCCATTCTGGGTCGCCCGAGCGAATACTCGATTCATGTGGATGTCGAATGGGCGGAACGTCAGCAATATGACCGGGCTATGCGCAAGGTATTGCGGCAGACCCGCAACCTGAATGTGTTGGGTGAGTACAAGAAAGCAAACATTAGATTCTAGTTATGATACAAACCGCCAAACGCATTGACCAGGTGGAGGAGTACTATTTCAGTAAGAAGCTTGCGGAAGTCCGTAGTCTGGATTCGCCCGAAGCGCCAATAATCAACCTCGGCATCGGAAGTCCCGACATGGCACCTTCTGAGGAGACGATCAAGGCTTTGGTCCAGTCGGCCAGCGTATCCGGGCATCACGGCTACCAGAGCTACAAGGGTATTGCTCCGCTTCGGGCAGCAATCACTGACCTTTATGCAAAAACGTATCGTGTAGATCTGGATCCCGAAACGGAAATTCTTCCCTTGATGGGATCCAAAGAAGGCATCATGCATATTTCGATGGCATTTGTTAACGAAGGCGATGAGGTACTCATTCCTGATCCGGGATACCCAACCTATGCGTCGGCCACACGCCTCGTAGGGGGGGAGCCCCGTTTGTATCAAATGAAGGAATCACTGAATTGGGGAATCGATACCGAGGAACTTTCCCGGCAGGATTTGTCCAAAGTGAAAATCATGTGGGTCAATTTTCCGCACATGCCGACAGGCCGTGTGGCAAGCAGGAGCGAGTTGAACGCACTCGTCGAGTTGGCACGCAAGAATAAATTCCTTTTGGTGAACGATAACCCGTACAGCCTCATTCTGAATGATTCTCCCCTGAGTATTCTGGGAGTTACAGGAGCGAATGACGTGGCGATGGAGCTCAACTCACTCAGCAAGTCACACAACATGGCTGGGTGGCGGATCGGTTGGGTAGCGGGAATGCGTGATCACATTGACGCTGTACTCAAGGTAAAGAGCAACATGGATTCAGGAATGTTTCTGAGCCTCCAGCATGCTGCAGTAGAAGCCCTCAAGAGCGGCCCTGCGTGGTTTGAAGAATTGAACAGCGTCTACCGAAGCCGCAGCCGTGCAGCTCGTGCGATCCTTGATGAACTTGAATGCCAGTATGAGGACCAGCAAAGTGGGCTGTTCGTCTGGGCGAAAGCACCGGCCTATGTTTCGGATGTGGAAACCTTGGTGGACGACATTCTCTACGGGGCGAGAGTATTCATCACTCCGGGGTTTGTTTTCGGAGAAGCCGGTAGGCGGTATGTCCGTGTCTCGCTATGCGCACCCGAATTGAAAATGCAAGAAGCACTTCTTCGCATCCATGCATGGAAGAAAGAGTTTGTCCTCCAACCCAATCATGTTAAAATGACTGCAATATGAATATAACCATAATTGGTCTGGGCTTGATTGGAGGATCCATTGGCCTTGATCTGAAGAACGCATCTGACGTTGGTCACCGAATCGGCGTTGATCTCAATCCCGATCACGGCAAGCGGGCGCTCGAGCTCGGGCTTGTCGATTCTGTGGAAGGAGAGGAAACTGCATTTGAAAAATCTGATGTTATCATGCTTGCGATTCCAGTAAACGCCATACGTGCCATGTTGCCCCAAATCCTGGACGTCGCAAAGCCCGGTGCTGTGGTCATTGACCTGGGGTCTACAAAATCAGCTATTTGTAAGACCGTAGCCAATCATAAAAACCGGAGCCAGTTTGTTGCGGCGCATCCGTTGGCGGGTACCGAAAACTCCGGCCCGGAATCCGCATTTTCTGGATTGTTTGGCGGAAAAGTCAATATTGTCTGTGAACGCGAAAAGTCAAATTCTAATGCGATGACCCTCGCGCAAAACATCTTTACGATGCTGGGCTTGAAGACTATCTTTATGGACCCGGAAGAGCATGACCGGCATGTGGCCTATGTTTCACATCTCTCTCACGTGAGTTCGTTCCTGCTGAGTCAAACGGTGCTGGATATCGAGAAGGATGAAAAGAATATCTTTAATCTGGCAGGTAGCGGGTTCGCCTCCACGGTTCGTCTGGCGAAAAGTTCACCCGAAATGTGGGCGCCGATCTTCGAACAGAATGCGGAGTACCTCGGGCAGGCGCTTGCCGAATATATCATGCACCTGCAACGGTTTCAATATCAGCTGATGAAACGGAACACCAAGGAGCTCACAGCTGCCTTACACGAAGCCAACAAAATACGCCGGGTACTGGACACACCCGTTCCACCGACGGCTGTCGGCAGAGTTGAACCGAAGCAGGCCGAATTTGTTAATGAATTGAACCGCGACTAACGACTTACTCACAATCCATGAATACTGCGTTCAAGAGCATCACCGAATCCTTTGGCGCCCAGCGCCCCTTTATCATCAGTGGCCCCTGTAGTGCGGAAACTGAGAGCCAAATGCTCACCACAGCGAAACTTCTGGCGGCGACCAAAAAAGTCCATGCCTTGCGCGCTGGAATTTGGAAACCGCGGACTCGGCCCGGACAATTTGAGGGAGCCGGACTAGAGGGGCTGAAATGGCTGGCATTGGCAAAGCAGGAAACCAGGCTTCCAATTACTACGGAGGTGGCTAACGCAGCACATGTAGAAGCGTGTCTGAAGGCAGGCGTGGACATCCTGTGGATCGGCGCGCGGACGACGGTTAATCCATTCTCTGTTCAGGAAATTGCCGACGCGCTAAAAGGAGTTGATGTCCCTGTCATGGTGAAGAATCCGGTGAATCCCGATCTGGAACTATGGATGGGTGCGCTGGAGCGAATTGAGCGGGCCGGGATCAAGCGTATGGCAGCCATTCACCGCGGTTTCTCTTCATTTGAAAAAGGCCCTTTCCGGAATGCACCCATGTGGGATATTGCCATCGAACTAAAGACCCGGGTTCCGGGGCTGGAACTCTTCTGCGATCCAAGTCACATTTCTGGTAATCGTGATCTAATCGCAATGGTGTCACAGAAAGCACTTGACCTCGATATGTCTGGATTGATGATCGAAAGCCATCTCAACCCAGATGCTGCGTGGAGTGATGCAAAGCAACAAGTCACTCCGGCAGTTCTCGCCAACATTATTGATGGGCTGGTGGTGCGATCGGTATCTTCAGATGACAAGTCTTTCAAGAATACGTTGAGTGTCCTTCGCGATCAGATTGATCACATTGATGAT
>JANPES010000277.1:0-5041 GCA_031423035.1 Cyclobacteriaceae bacterium
GGGGAATAGAAGCAGGTGTATTGTTCCGGCTTTATTAACAGTAGCTCTTTCCGCGTGAAATCGAGTTTACTGACTGGCCTGATTATTCGGGAACAATGAAGCATCTATGCCCGGGATCACATTCAGTGCATTTTTGTAATAGACTTTCCTAAGAACAGAATCCGGTAGCGCCAGTCCATACATCTTCCAGTGCGCGTGGTACTTCCGATAATAATCAAAATACTCGTCGTCGGTTTCCAACACGCGAAAATAAGTGTAGTACTCCTTCATGTTATACGTGTCTTTGCCCATCATTACCCGGTCCTGGTACTTGATGAGCCACTGTCTTGCAAATCGTGGCTGCCTTCCCAACTCCGCGAGAACAGCACCTAACTCTGTGTAGACATTAGGCATCTCATCAAATAATTTTCCAAGCCGCTCCAGATCATTGCCAAACCAGCCGAGGTGGGCGTTGATGAATTTCGTCCCCGGGTGTTTGCGAAAGACATTATGCTGCTCGCCCATCACTTGTTCAAAGGTTGGATAGTCTTCAGCTGATCGGTATCGTCCCGGATGCTGCTTTAGTTCAAGCCAGCGCTCATTGTGTTTGTCTTTGGTGTTCCAGAAAGAATTGGGTTCGCCTGAATGGATCAGCACGGGAATTCCAAGTTCTCCGCACTTGGCCCAAATGGGATCGAGGCGGGGGTCATCAATCGCGATGCGCTTTCCATCGTTGTCCGTTTCATCCAAGCCCAGCGTCTTATAGACTTTAAGTCCACGAACACCCTGCTTCACTCCTTCCTCCATCATCTTCAAGGTCTCCTCCGGCCAGCCGGCATCATCCAACTTTTCGAAATCAATGTTTAGGAAGAGCACGAACCGGTTGGGGTGATTGTTCTTGACATTGTCCAGTGACCATTCCAGGTACTTGCCCCTGAAACCGCTCAGGTTGACCATGACACCCATGTTAAGAGAGTCCATCTCCCTGACAAGTTTATCCAGGTCTTGAACCGGCATGGTAAACTGATGATTGTGAACGTCGATGAAAGGGAATTTGGAACGGGTAAGGTTGTGTTCCGGAATCTTGAGTGTGGAAATGGGGTCGTACTTCTCCACGTCCATGACGTTGAGGCGGTATTGGATCAAACCAATGACCCAATACACCACGCCAAGAAAGAAAAGCAGGGCAATGGGCATCAGGACCCATTTCCTTTTCGAGAAAGCCACGTAGACTACTTATTAACGAATCGCAATCGGTACACGAATGAGCGTCCTGTCCCAAACGAAATCCATATTCACCCCAGTGGAGTCGCTGCCAAAGTTGATGGTAAACATTTCGACTTCTGTTGATGTTGATTGAACTGGAAAGTCAATCGTAAAGAGATCCTTTGAATGATCAGGTTCGTTAGCCGCCATCAGGTTGACGCCGAGCTCGCTGTTAAGGATAATTTTGAAGGCTTCAGCTCCGGGAACGGCATACATCCGATAGCTGCCAGCGTTGACGGCCTGACCGGCGAAAGTGATGTCCTTGCTAAACGTAATTTCCGTGGCTGCATTTGCACCTAGCCGCCAGTACTTTCCATAGGGTTGCAGGGCTCCTGCTGCTTCTTCGCCAAAGATCAGACGTCCGCGCTTCGAAGGCTGGCTGTAGGATACATTAATGTCAAGGCCTCTGTCACTGAATGCGGCTACTGTGGGAGGGCTCTTCTTTGGCGCAAAAAATACGCCGTAAACGGACCAACCGATGAAGGCGATGAGCAGGATTCCGGCACCAGTAAGGATTTTCTTTTTCATGGTATTACTGTTTTATAATGAGATTAATTTGATCTAGTTCTTTTCAGTTTGAATGGCAATCGGCACGGTCAACCAGGTTTTGTCCCAGACCATATCCATGTTCACTCCAGTAGAATCGCTGCCAAAAGTGATTGTGAACTGTTCTACTTCGGAAAGTGCACGCTGAACAGGCACGTCCACACTAAGGACATCCAGCGTATGGTTGGGCTCCATGATTCCAAAGTAAACGCCAACTTCACTGTTCAATGCGATCTGAAAGGACGCTGCTCCCGGAACAGCATACATACGATAGCTTCCTGCTTTCAAAGCCTTGCCAGCAAAACTTACGTCCTGACTAAATGTGATTTCAGTAACAGCGTTCGCTCCCAGCCTCCAGTATTTTCCATAGGGCTGAAGGGCTCCGTCTTTCTCTTCACCAAAGATCAACCTGCCTTTCTTGTAAGGTTGGCAGTAAACCACTTTTATGTCCAAACCACGATCATTAAATGTCGTTGTCTGGATCGGGCTCCTTTTGGAAACCACCAGTGCTCCGTAAAGACCGAATGCAACCATAGCCACAATGATGACAGCCAGGCCGATTAGCAATTTCTTTTTCATTTTGTTAAGGGTTGAATGAGCTGCAAATATAGAAAAACTGGCCGACTCCGCACGTTAGACTCAAAACGCAAGCCGGTGAATCGTTGACACCTAAATCCTACCCAATGACTGACTCCCCGTTCACATCCGTCGTTAGCACTTCGCTCATGTGATCAAAGAATGGACGAATGCTTTTAAACATGTTGTTGACGTTTCTTAGAAAATCAGGTGCAAGTACTTCACCGTCCGTGAAGGGATGCTCAAACCAATACTGCTTGAAGCGGAGCAAGCCAATTGCCGGGTGATCCTTCGGGAATCCCTGCGGTGCGATTTTCACCTGGTCACCATGCATACTGCCAAAATTGCTCACGATGGATTTTGATCTCAGCATTCTCCTCCAATTATTGTAGTTATGCAGGATGTCCATTCTGACTCGTTTTAGGTCTTCCGAATTAGGATAGGTGAAGCCGCAGCCCAGTCTTGATTGCCCGGGTTTAATCCAGAGGTAATAGCCACCTCGGAGTTGAGGTTTGAGTCTTTTGAGATGGCCTGTAAAACGCGGGTTGTAAGGAGTCTTGTCGTCAGAGAACCGGACATCGTTGTAAATCCGGTAAAGGCTTTTCTTGCCGGAAGGAGTCTCGATCCGGTCGTGGACATTCATTTCAGTAATAAGCGCGTCGAAGAATCCTTCCACATTCAACTGGGCGGCCAGGTACTCTTCTTTGTTCGCGTTGAACCACTCCCGGTTGTTGTTCTTACTCAGACGTTTGAGAAAATCAAACGTGGATTTCTGGATAATTGCTGGCGGCAACTTTGGCATTTTCTGATGTTGATTTCGATACGGCAAGTAAGGAAGGAATTTGTAGAATCTGCAATGAAAGAAAGGGTTTGGTTTGATACCTCCAGGATCAATACCTTTGAAGTTGCCCTATGATTTTACGAATCCAATATTTCCTGCTAGCCCTGCTACTCTCCAATTGCAGTCAGCCATCGCAGAAATCAACAGCATGGTGCGACCAGCCCCTCCGATCGGCATTCAGTGAGTTCAAAGAAATCCCTACCGGACAATCGTGGTTCAAAGTCTATGAAGTCGGAGCAGGAGTTTATGCCATCGCTGAGCCCTTCAATTTTCAGGAGGTTATCTCCTATTTGATTGTAGGTACCGAAAAGAATATCCTCTTCGATACGGGCATGGGCATGGGAAAAATTTCTGATGTTGTTCGAAAGTTATCGCCGCTGCCGGTGATTGTTATTAATTCGCACACTCATTACGATCACATTGGCGGAAACAATGAGTTTGACACAATTCTCTCCGTTGATACAAGTTATACCCATCGGTACGCTGGTACCGGCTGGAGCCACGACGAGGTCAGACAGGAAGTACAGCCAACAGCATTTTGCATGGATAAACTGCCAACGCTCGATACTGCTTCATACGCCATAAAACCATACCAAGATAGGATCAAAGGATATCTTGCTGAGGGTACGACAATTTCACTGGGCAATCGAACATTGGAAGTCTTGCGGGTACCGGGTCATACTCCTGATTGCGTTGCTTTGCTCGACCGTGCTAGCGGCTATCTGTGGACCGGCGATATGTACTATGAAGCGACGATCTGGTTGTTCTTTGAAGGGACAGATCTAGATGCCTATGAAAGAAGCATTGCACGATTCGCCGAGCATGCCCCTTCTCTGACACGCGTATTTCCTGCGCACAATAAACCGACAGCAGTTCCAGCACACCTGGTAGAGCTACAGAATGCCTTTGCAAAAATTCGCAGCGGGGATGTCAAAGGCACGGAGAGTAAATCCTCCAACCACCCTGGGATTCAACGGGCGGTTACTTTTCAGTTTGAACATTTCAGTTTCCTTATCCGCCGGGACCAGTTGAACTAGGTGCTAAGTTGCGTAAACACCTTAAAACCCTAACACTTTACTCATACCGGTTTCCTTTACTTCTTTCACTTCTTGCACTGCCGCCGGCAATTTCTCCCCGATGGTAGCCTTCTGGATTCCAAAGAGCCGGTATCCCAGCAACTTGCCGGCAATGCCCAACTCCCCGGGCTCAATGCGAAGCGTACCCGCTTGCAGAATGCGTACATCAGTTTCTACCCGGTAATCAATGTCTATGGCCTCTCCTTTTTTCGTAAATGTTAAAGAGACCAGTGGAGCTTTGGTGTCATTTGAAAAATCTATGCGGCAGTCTTTAAGGTCGTCCAGTATATCTGCTACTTCATCTCCTTCACCCTTGACTTTTAAACGGAAGGACATTGTCAAATCGGAGAAGGGAGCCAATTGCGGATACAACGCATAAATTTGCTGAGCATAGCGCTTTGCGTCACTCCCACCACTTGCATGCGCAAGTCCTTCATACGCCCGGGCTATTAACAAAGTCTGATATGGATCTTCCCGTTCAGGATCCCGAAGCACCAGGTTAAAATATCGTATGGCTTCGTCTTCTTTGCCTTCCGCCAGGTAAAGCTTGCCCAGAAAGTACCGAAAGTATTTCTTGAGGCGAGGGCGTTTGTCAGTTTTTAACAGTTTCTCATAGACATCAATAAAATATTCATTTCCAAAACCGTCTATGACCGACCACACTTCATCAAACGTGATCAGGTTTTCGGGTGAGAATATAGTGTATATCACTTGCTCACGTTCCGGGTTCTCGGCCACCAGCGAGGCCAGCAACATC
>JANPES010000278.1:0-5390 GCA_031423035.1 Cyclobacteriaceae bacterium
GAAGAGGTTCACTGATCCATCGGTAGCAACCGCCAAATCCTCCAAAGCATCGCCATTGAAATCCGCGATAACAACCTGTGATGGGACACCGGTTGTAAACACCGTTTGCGAAATGCTGAAATTGCCGAACCCGTCGCCGAGGAGAGTCAAAACGGAGAACCCGGCCATCGTCACCGCAAGGTCAGGAACAAGATCGCCGCTCAAATCACGCACGGCCACGTCGTTGGCGACACCGCCGAGATCAATATCCGGCATTTGCACAAAGGTGCCGTCACCGTTGCCAATGAAAATGCTCAGAAAATTGCCGTTTGGAATGACCAGGTCAACATGAGTATCGCCATTCAGGTCACCGTTCTCGAGATTGAATGTCCCTGATGAGACCGGATAAGAAACCCTCGGGACAAACTGAACTTGTGCTGCCACACCAATGCTCATCATACATAAACAAAGGATAAGGTTCGCTCTCTTCATCTTAATCTCGTATTGCATGTTCATCTCAATATTCTTGTCGTTTTGACGCAAGTACTTACTCTTATGGGGGCGGTATTACTCCAAACGCTGCATCCTCTTGCTCATTTGTTGCGTTCTGTAAACCGATGATGCCAAAGCCTATGCCAACGAACTGTATCGCGTGCGGGAGGCCCTGGCCAAACCAACCCAGGGTTCTGTGTTCCATAATGAAACACTCCACTGTTCCACTTTAGTGCAGTGCTGTTTCTCTTTTGCTTACTCAAATTCATTGTGGTCATTTTTTCGCTGTTTTTTTGACAAGTCAAGCGCTCGGTTGATCGCTTACTGTTTTCCTGACTACCGGCTCCCAACGGTCGATTCCCAGCAAGAAACCAGACTCGAATTTTCTATCTTTGTTTATTGAACAAAGCTTTTGAGTTATGAAAACCATCCGTCTTGAAATTCCTGACCAGATTGCCAGGATCTTTGAAAAAATAAGCGATAAGCGTAAGGCAAGCGCTGCCTTGTTGGCGGCTTTTATTGTCCAAGTCACGCCGCAAACGCTTGATAGTATTCTTGAACAGAGTGACAAAAAGGTTGCCCTCAGTGGTATGACTTCCGAAGAGATTGCACACCTGCTGGATAGACTATCGTAGTTAAAGCGATTTAATATAACTTTGCTATTGTTAAACTCCCTAGGAAGATGGTCATCCACATAACACCCAAAACAAAACGCCAGGACCTGGTCGATGCTGCGCGTAAATTGAAGCGTGGCAAGAAACTTGATGCAAAGAAGTTCTGCGGCACGGTAAAGTGGAGCGAAGACGGCCTGGCCGCACAAAAGCGCATGAGAAATGAATGGGATTGATGTACATGCCTTTTGCGACACCAACATTGTGATATATCTCCTCAGCGGAGATAAATACCTCGCGGAGCTGTTACACGGAATGGATGCCAGATTATCATTCATTTCAGAACTTGAACTTCTCAGCAAACCGAATATGACATCCGCAGAAGTCGCCAAGACAAACGCATTTATTGACCAATGCACTGTAGTCGATATTTCTCCAGCTATCAAGAGGAAAGTGGTTGAAATAAGGCAGAAAGTGAAGATCAGACTTGCCGATGCCATCATTGCTGCATCTGCCATAACGATGGGCCTCCCCTTGATTACCGCCGATAAGCAATTTGAAAAAGTACCGGATTTGGATACCATCATAGTCGAACGTTGAAGGATGCGGGGCATTCTGAATTTGCTGTTGCGCTTCGTCTGATTCATATCCCGCCTAGTTTGTCGTTTCCTTTTCAGTCCTGCCATCGCCATTTGCTTATTCAAATGTAGGTCGGCGCCCAGTGGACCGTCTAGTTCAAATGTTGCTTTGCGTTGTTCATTTGTTGCATCCGGCCCGGCTACCCCGGGGTTCATCTGCCTTACCTCGTGTATAAATGACCTTGTCATGATGGCCTTACTTTAGACGATGCACTTCTGGATGACTCCATTTTCCTGGTGAAGTCCAGTGTGAAATGACTGGTTGATGGGCCATCTTTCCCCTGGCCTGCCACGTAACTGCCCAGCCCGATCAGTACCAGGCTTATCGCAGTCAACCCCTCGAATGTGAAGAGCTGCGTTGTTGAAACTATGAATGCATTGCGGTTCACCGCCACCGAATCGGGAATGGTGTTGAGCTGGTAGATCCCGATCAGGAAGGTGATCAACCCGGCGGCAATCAGGAACCATGCGATTTTCTTGAGGGGCATAATTGTCGTGTTATGCCACAAATGTGCACCAGGGGCTTCAGGAACGCTTAACACTGGCAGGTCTTGGTTTGACGGGGAGGTTGTAAATGAGTGAATTTGCCACTTCTCCCCCCCCCCCCGATAGAGACATCGGGGGAGCGGGAAGTTTCATATGTTTCTAAAATTTGTTATTTTTAACAATAAAGAGGAACGGAACCTTGGGATATATCCATTTTAAGCAACATTTTGAGCCTTTTAGGGTGTTTTCGCTTCAGGACATCTTGAAGTGGGACCGCGCATTTGATACCCGAAGGCTCGTGGAGTGGCAATCCAAGGGGTATTTGATTAAGGTCATTAATCGATGGTATATGTTCACGGGTGAAAAGGCGCCAAGTTCCTCCATGTACCTGATCGCCAACCGCATTTACGCTCCGTCCTACATTTCATTTCAGTCGGCCTGGGCATATTACGGTCTCATTCCGGAAGGTGTTTACCAGGTTACTTCTGCTTCAACGCTGAAGACGCATATCTTTAAAACCAAAGTGGGTGTATTTAGCTACAGGCAGTTGAAGCCGGCGCTTATGTTCGGGTACCGTTTCATTGATGACGGTGGGCAGCAATGTAAAATGGCTGACCCGGAGAAACTGATACTCGATCATCTGTACCTGAACCCTTCATTGAAATCGGCCGAAGATTTTGAATCGTTACGATTAAATCAATCGCTTTTGAAAGAGATAATAAACCGGGAAAAACTGACTGACTACTCAAAACTTTTTGGCAGCCAGGCTTTGGAGAACAGAATGGTCGTTTTTTGCAAAACCTACGAGCTATGATTCAGGTAGAAGAACTCCTGCGATACTACCCTGAAAACCTATGGCCCTTCAGGGAGTTTATCTTACGCGAATACTTGCAGCACAAAATACTGCAAATCGTTTTTGACCAGACTGAAGTTACAGGCAAACTCTGTTTTCTTGGCGGAACGTGCTTGCGGATCGTGCATGGAAACAGCCGGTTCTCCGAAGACATTGACTTCGACAATCTCGGTTTAGATCAAGGTGGCTTTGAACGTCTTGCCGGAGCCATTGCCAAACAACTCAGCAGGGATGGGTATGAGGTGGAAATAAGAACGGTGCTTAAAAGTGCTTTCCATTGTTACGTGCGATTTCCGGGAATTCTGTTTCAGCCAGGGCTCAGTGGGCACGCTGAACAAAAGATCTTGATCCAACTGGACACTGAACCACAACATTATGTCTTCAAACCCGACTGGTTTATCATTAATAAATTTGATGTCTTCACGGAGGTCCCTGTTGCCCCGCTCAATCTGCTGCTGGCTCAGAAATTCTACACCATCGTAAACCGAAAAAGGGCAAAAGGAAGGGATTTTTTTGATGTCACTTTTCTTTTAGGCAAAGGTGTTAAACCGGATTATGAATATCTGAAGATCAAAATGGATGTCGGCAATAGCCAAGCCTTAAAAGAAATCATATTGCAAACTACCGCTAAACTTGACATGAAGGCCATGGCACATGATGTTGCCCCGTTTCTTTTTGCAGCTGATGATGCCAAGAAAGTCGAACTTTTTGAAAAGTACTTAAAGCAAGTTGATCTTTGAAAGACTATGATCCAGGCTGCTCATATTTCACTCGGCAGCTTTCCAAATTCCTCTTTGAACGCCTTGCTGAAATAAGAGAGATTATCCATACCCACTTCGTAGGCAACGTCTGAAACGGTGCCCCACCGGGCAGACAACAATTGAGCAGCTTTCTGAAGTCGTAGCCTGCGAATAAATGCAGACGGCGAAAGTCCCGTAAGGGCCACAATCTTGCGATAGCATTGTTCACGGCTCAGGGCCATCTCAGCGGCCAGAGACTCCACACTCAGCGTTTCACTGGACATGTTATTCTCCACATAGCCTTTAGCCTTCACAATAAACTGTTCCTCCGCTGAGGTCGCCTGCAGGGGAGTGGATTGCGCCAGCACGTTGTTCTTGATATGGCTCTGTAAATTTTTTCGAAGCGTGATGAGGTTCTCCACTTTTGCCAGCAGCTCAGCTTTGTTAAAGGGCTTCACGACGTAGTCATCAGCACCGGTCTGTAGTCCCTCCAGCTTACTTTCTTCAGCAGCTTTGGCCGTGAGCATGATGAAGGGGATGTGATCTGTGCGCTTGTCTCTTTTTATCCGTGCGCAAAACTCCATGCCGTCCATTTCAGGCATCATCAGGTCACTGAGAATCAAGTCAGGGATATGCTCAATGGCCAGTTCCAGTCCCTCTTTCCCGTGCCTGGCTTCCAGGTAGCGAAACCGCTGACCCAAACGTACTTTGATGAATGAGCGAATGTCTTCATTGTCCTCCGTGAGCAGAAGTAACGGAAGTTGCGCGTCTTCCGGATGACCGTTCTCTGATTGGGGGTACTCAACTTTCTTGTCTGCTGTCACCGTGTCCGGCGCCGATTGCATGCTTGAAACTGGCGCGGGAACCATGACGACAAACCGCGTTCCTTTTCCCTGTGCGCTTTCTACCTGGATCTTTCCTTTCATGACCTCGACATACTCTTTTACGAGGGCGAGGCCGATACCGGTTCCTTCCGAGTGGGTCGAGTCGCTGGGCTCCACCTGGTAAAAGCGGTCGAAGATATGCTTCAACTTGTCCGGTGGAATTCCACGGCCGGTGTCCGCTACTTCCAACTGAAGCATCCCGTTCTCCCATGTCACGCTGACGTTTACGTTCCCTTTCTCCGGCGTAAACTTCAGCGCGTTTGAAATCAGGTTCGTCACAATGGTTTCCAGTTTTTCTTCATCGACGACAGCCGTTGGCAGAACTTCCTGTAGTTTCCAGGCAAAGTCAATCCGCCGTGAATCGGCCAGCGAAGTGAACTGAGAAATCCGGGGCCTAAAAAAGGACGTAAGATTTGTATCGTGCAACTTCAGCCTCATCTCGCCGGCATCCAGGCGGGCCAGGTCAAGCAGTTGATTGATGAGTTTGAGAAGCCGGTGGGAATTGCTCTTGATGAGGCCAATCAAAAGTTTTGCCTGCGGATCATTTGTCTTCTCCAGCAATTCATCCGCCGGACCCTGAATGAGCGTCAATGGTGTACGAAACTCGTGGGTAATGCTGGAGAAGAATGTTGTCTTCAGGTGGTCCAGTTCGCGCAAAGCCTGCTTCTCTTTTTGTTCCACAAGAACCTGGGCTTTCAGGCGCTCCC
>JANPES010000279.1:0-3004 GCA_031423035.1 Cyclobacteriaceae bacterium
GGTGATTCCGCAATCTGTTGAAGCAAGTACACGAAGGCGATCATCCGCAGGGAGGTTCTGCGCATAACTGACGTCAAAAAACATGCTAAAGGAACCGGCTGAAAGGTCAAGCACGGGGCTGGCCAGCCAGGACTCTTGCCCAACTTGCTGATTTGTGAATGAGCGGTAAGCCAGTGATTGGTTCTTGTTTGTTGCGGTTGGCTCCCACACGGATGAGTTGCTCTGACTCGCAATCTGCCAGGGAACTTCCTTGGAATTGTCGAATGTCATGCGCAGTGGGGCTTTATCTGCAGTTTGATCAAAAACGGAGGTCATCACAAAGGTATTATTGCTGGCGATATCTTGAATACCATTCGGATCGGAGAGGGTTATGGTGATCTCACTTGATCCCTTTTGGAGGGATATTGGTTGGAGAGAGAACATTTCTTGCTCTCCGACGCCAAGCTGAACATTTGAAAACTGCTGCGTCTGTGTTGCTCCGGAATTCACTTTATAGGTAGCGGTGAAACTGGTTACATCGGATGTCCCCAGGTTGAATGCAAGGAATTTGATTACCGGATTTGCAGTGCAATGAACAATACCCGGGCTCAGAATGCCGGTAAGGGCAATATCATTCAATTCGTCCTCAGTAACCTGGATATTGTCCAGGTAAAGGTTGTTGCCATATCCGTTAATTCCTACAAATGCAAGTTGCCAGTTGATGGAAGGACTGAGTCCGCTCAGGGAGAGTATCTCCGATTTCCTCCATTCTGCATCTGCCGTCGGTACGAATTCATTGCTTGCTGCGGGTACGGTGGCAAGAGACGATCCAGATTTGTCATAAAGCAAAATGGCTTGGGTCAAGTCGGGATTGCAACCCGGGAGCGCATATACGCGCAGTGCGTCGCCGGTCTGACCAGGATATTGTGCATAGGCGATATCAAATCTTAACTGCGACGTGGCTGGCATGGTCAAAGCAAAAGCTGGCGTGATAATCCAATCCAGAACACCTTGATTTTCGTAGTTGAAGAAGTTAAGAAGCATGGCGCGATTGGTAGGCGCGTTGTCTGGCGCAGATACATTGACCCATCCGATTTGATTGTCAGGGTTAGTGATTGTCCAATCCGGTGGTGTCGTGGCAAATAGTTCGGAGAGCGGTAAAGTTGTTGTCAAAGGAATATGAGCTGTAACGGTTTTACTATTGTTAGCTGGGTTTCCATCGGAAGTTGCGTTTGTCTGCACAATGGTAAACGCCACCGATTGCGTTGAGCCCTGGACAAGTGATAGGGGATCAAAATTCAAAGTGGTGAGTTGATTGGGGCTCAGGTTTAATGAAGAAAAATTCTTCATTTGTGCCATGACACCATTCACTGAGAGCTCGATGTCGGTCGAGGTAATTGTATTCGTCCCGTAGTTTCTCACCTCAATACTTGGGATCAGGGGGGTTGCACACGAAGAGGCTGTGGGAGATAAGATGGTTCTTACCCCAAGATCATTTGCAACGTTAACCGGAACTGTAGCGCCGAGTGATGTTGTCAGGCTGGCCCGACGTGGACTCTCCATCAGTACCACCAGCATGCGTGAGGCCTGGTCAACTGTAAAGATGTTCATGCAGTTGTCATTGGTGTAGTCCATATAATTCATGAACATCTTGTTACCACTGCCACTGCAGGATACCTGAGGATGAAGCGGGCAAAAACTGGTTGGCCCTGTTTGTGGAGGAGTGTCAGGCACAAAGTCGGAGTCGGCACAGCCAGAGACATCCCCCCATATGTGTCGCAGGCCAAAGAAGTGCCCTGCCTCATGCGTGGCCGTGCGGCCTTTGTTGAATCGGGACTCAAGCGCGAAGGCTCCATCATCAATACTTCCGAAGGTCTGGTAGTCCACTACAATTCCGTCGGTCAACCTGTCTTCGGATGCCTGAGCTAATCCCGGAAGGGTACTTGACTCGGGGAATTGAGCGAAGCCAATGTCAGAAGTCCCAAAATTGATGACCCAGATATTAAGGTAGTCTTCGGCCGGCCAATAACTCAAGGCCTTGAAATCAGTTTGATCATCCAATGTCCAGGAGGGTTTTGTAGCAAGCGTTCGTGTAATTCCCGTGGTTGGCAACCCTTCGGGATCTCTTTTTGCAAGCACAAATTCAATATCCAGACTCCCGGCAACGGATTGAAACTGTGGTGGTGTATTCGCTGCATCAAGATTCATGCGCGTAAAATCTTTGTTGAGTACAGCAATTTGTGAAATGACTTGTGCATCGCTGAGGTTGGTTGGGTCTGCTGTTCCGTTATGCAGCACATGAACTACAACGGGTATGGTTAGGAACGATGCGATAGCGGGAAAAGGGTTCAATGCCTGGCGGGAAAGCCGTGATTGCATCCACTGCTCAAACTGACGGGGTGTTTCACGGGTTGGACTCTTTGCACGTTGGATTATCTCATATTGGTTCGTAGAACAACGATCTTGTGCCTGCGATTGCCAGGAAGGCAAGAACAGGGCATGAAGGCACATAAGGACAACTGTAATCTTGCGAGGCATGTTTCCTTTATTCACGGTCTCCGCCGATAAACCGATGTGAGCTAGGGTTAACGAAGAATCATCAGTTAAATTATGAATCCAAACACCAGGATGGGGGTAACCTGACGAAAAAGCCTGGCGTTAGGTCAGCGTCAGATTGATAACCTCAATTCCTTGAATTTCAGGAACAGACCGCCTGATGGCTTCTTCAACGCCTGCCTTAAATGTCATGGTTGACATCGGACAGTTGCCGCAATTACCGACAAACTCCAACCGAACAATATAATCAGGAGTGATTTCGACAACCCGCACATTTCCACCATCCGCTTCGAGGTACGGCCGGATACTGTCGAGCGAATTTTCGATTCGCTGACTTAGTTCCTCAATTCTCATTTCGAATGCGGCATTCATGTGGTCAATTCGACTTTTTTGGTACTCGCAAAGGTAGCATTTCTGATGGCAATTTGACGAGCGAGTGCTTCGGCCAGGTCAACAAAGGCAGTAGCAG
>JANPES010000280.1:0-3222 GCA_031423035.1 Cyclobacteriaceae bacterium
TTATCAAAATCTGCAGTCATCTGGAAGGCGTAAAACTCAAACCGGTCCGATTCGCCGACATTCACCCCATAGGGTGCCACTGGATCCACGGCGCTATAACGGCCGTCATTGTTGCGCAAGATGGTCACGCGGGGAGCAAAGGGAGAAAATCGCATCTTGAAATAACTGGTTGGTTTCCATTCCGCACCAAGTGTTGCGGTTATAAATACAGGAGAAAATGAATCTGAAATCAACTGCTCCTGCTCCACCCCATTGGCATCTTTAGTGTACTTAAAACCCTTGGCAAACTGCGTCAATACATTCACTGCCACAAAGGCATCCCATTTTTCGGCGATCGCATAGCCGTACTTGGTGTCGATGTAGACCCGATCGTTCGTCTTCCGTACACCCTGGCCTTCGTTATTCACCATACCGTACAACAGATCAATTTCATTGTCCCAGGATACCTTGCCTTTTTTATAATTGGCCTTAAAATTCAACAGCGTATTGAAGCCGAAGGAATTGACACCCCCCCCTTTCCAGTTACTGGAAAAATTGGCTTGATTGAGGTTAAGTCCGGCCCTGAAAGATTTTCTCCAGTTCGTGGTTGAATCAATGACGACAAACTGTGCCTCAGCGGCCAGAGCAATCATCAGCAAGAAAAGTATGGGGATTATGCGTTTGAAAAATCGGGGGTACATAAGGGTTTTGTTTAGCCGGCAAAAATACAAAACCCGAACGAATCAGATATACTTTTCCCTGATATCTTCCAGAGAATGTTCAGTTAACGGTTTGGTAATGAACTTAATGACGTAGTTATTATTGACAATCTTGTCAATGTCGCGCTTATTGTCCGAGCTGGACAGGATGATCACTTTGCATTTAGCGCGGACGAGTTCACGGAACTTTTCAAATTCATAGAGAAAAACAAACCCATCAACCACAGGCATATTGATGTCCAGGAAAATGATGTTGGGTAGTTTCGCTGGAATGTCCTGATTTTCCGTGAGATAGTCGAGCGCACTTTTGCCGGAGTTTTTTACTTCCACACGATCCGCGAACTCGGTAATCTCGATGATCCGCTTGCTGATGAAGTTGTCGGTGTCGTTGTCATCCACCAGCATCACAAGGTCAATCGGCTTTTTCATAAGAGCTCGTACGAGACATTTCGGTTAGTCTGAACAAAACTATCTTTTTTAGTCAGAAAGAAT
The DNA here is from genome assembly GCA_031423035.1 of Cyclobacteriaceae bacterium. Classification (GTDB taxonomy): domain Bacteria; phylum Bacteroidota; class Bacteroidia; order Cytophagales; family Cyclobacteriaceae; genus ELB16-189. Next base: position 1,191 of record JANPES010000280.1, read on the forward strand.
GCGAATAAAAAAATAATAGACAATCCGAGGTAAGGAATAGGGTTAAAATGCTTAAAAGGAGGATTAGTGCGACCCTACCCGGAGTTTTTCTCCTACCGAAAGACTGAAGTCTTTCTTGTCATTCCACTCCATGATCTCCCGGATAGTCACACCATACTGCCTGGCAACACTGTATAAGGTATCTGATGGCTTCACTTCGTGCAATCCACGTTCACTTGTTTGGATCGATCTGGAAGTCGCTGTGGCGATTGGTTTATCCGTTCGCATAGCGGCCCCCTTTGCCAACACTTCGGATTCTTCAGGCGCACGCTGTCCGGGAGCCAGCGACAAGTCCCAATCGAATATCCCCTCCTCATCCAGCACAGCAACCACGGTGTCTGTCGTTGCAAGAATTCCATCAGGCCGACTTTGCGTAAGGTAGAGTGTAACGCCGTCGAGGTTCATATTCGTCTGATCAAGGTTGTTATATTTCATCAATGTCTTCAACCGGACACCAAATCGCTGACTCACGATCCAGACATTCTCACCCGGTTGTACCGTGTAAAGTTCCTGAGGTCCATGCTTTTTCTTTTTATCAAGGAAATAGAAGTGCCCAGCCTGGATTGGCTTGTCAACTTCCATCTCGTTATAACTGAGGAACCGGCTAACGTTCACATCCGCACGCGCAGCGAGGAGAGTGAGCGTCTCACCTTCTTTCGCTCGGATTACTGGAACCCCATTGACCTCATTGGTCTCCGCGCGAACGTTCAAATCCGGCTCTGCGCGCTGGCCTGAGCCGGTTCCGGCAGCAGCCACAGTCAGTACACTAAATCCTGGAGTGATTTCGCCCTTGGGAACCAACACCGTGTATGCCTTGTCCTCGGGAATCCGTTCAGTCTTCAGCCACTTGTTAAACTCCTTCAGTTGCTGCTCATCAATAGATGATTCCTGTGAAATTTCCAGCAGCGTCTTGCCTGCTGCGTTGCGAAGGGCGATCACTTCAATTGCGGGTGGTCCGGTTATTCCATTTTCAAATGCGACTTTATGAGCCAGGAATTTCTTAACATACCAATACGTTTCGGAAGTAATCTCCATGTGGCGCGAGCCCAGGTCCTTATCACCGACTGCGCGCATCACACCGCCCGCTCCCATCTGGTAAGCCTGCAACGCATAAACCCAATTATTAAAATAGTGGTTGCACTGCTTGAGATACCGGGCAGCCCCCCGGCTTGCGCTGGCGATGTTCATGCGCTCGTCTATTTCATTGTCCACACGCATGCCCATTTCAGTGGCAGTGAAGTCTTTGAATTGCCAGAACCCCACAGCGTTAGAGGAAGAAACCGCATCGGAAACCAATGCACTTTCTTGAAGCGCAAGGTATTTGAAATCAAGGGGCAGCCGCTCCTCTTCGAAAGCCTGTTCAATGATGGGGAAGTACGTCTTGGCCCGCTCGGCCTTGATATTGAAGTACTTTGGACTGCGGGTCAGCGCATCGACATCGGTTTGGATTTCACGACGGGCATCATCGCGAATGGTAAGCGTCATGCCCGCAAATTGCATTTTGTGGGGTACTTGCGGAGACTGGCCAAAGCTGGCGAAGGCTCCGCAAAAAATTAGCGCTGGAGCAAAAAGTTTCATTTCGCCTCCAAAGATAAGGGTTTTTTTAATTCTTTAACATCATCAAGATGCCGTCCCGCAGGGGAAGCAACATCGTCTGCACCCTGGGATCGCTACGCACCTTTTCGTTAAAGGCGACAACAGCCTTCGTATCCTTGTCCGGCGTCGCGTCGAGTACCTTTCCGCTCCACAGCACGTTATCCGCCAGAATACACCCACCGGAAGGGACCTTGTCGATGACCAGATCAAAGTATAAGGAGTAGTTCTCTTTGTCAGCGTCAATCAACACCAGGTCAAACGGGCCTGACAACGCCGGAATGAGGGTAATGGCATCTCCAATCCGGTAGTCGATCTTCGCATTCCAGTCGGACTCGGAAAAATAGCCACGCACCCGACCCGCTAACTCATCATTGTAATCGATAGTGATGAGCGTTCC
>JANPES010000281.1:0-1771 GCA_031423035.1 Cyclobacteriaceae bacterium
TAGGCACTTAGGCACTTAGACACATAGATTTTCCCCATGCCCGCGAGCGGACGGGAATGGCCGGAATAGAACATCAATCCAGAAACGAAGGTCAAAATTGCAGTGAAATGATGATTATGTATTGGCACTAAGCTTGCCAATACCACAATAGACTAATTTAACCATGCTCATAAACTATCTTAAAATAGCCTTCCGGTTTTTGCTTCGGTTTAAGAGCTTTGCAGTAGTAAATCTTCTCGGGTTGGCGCTTGGACTTATGGCCGGAATCCTGATTATGGTTTTTGTTCTGGATGAATTGTCCTTCGATCAGTTTCATGCCAAACGCGATCGGATCTACCGGGTAAACACGGCCTTCTTCACAGCTGGCCCTGAGCCCGGCTCCGCCAATGACACGAATGGCTGGCCAATAGGCAAGATTCTGGAGAAAGATTACCCGGAAGTAGAAGCTGTCCTATACGGGCGATTCTCGGGGCTTCACATCAACATGGATGAAAAGCGATTCCGCGAAAGGAGTTTTTTCGCCAGCCAGGAATTGTTCGACATATTTTCTTTCCAACTTATCAAAGGCAATCCGAAGTCGGCTTTGAAAGAGCCGTACTCAGTTGTGTTGTCTGAATCCCTTGCAGCCAAATTATTCCCAGGCCAGGATGCTTTTGGGAAAACGGTTCTCATGGCTGACACGCTCAATATGCTTGTTACGGGTGTCATGAAAGACATTCCTGCCCAATCACATATCCAAACTGAAATGTTCCTGTCTTTTTCAACCTATCAGACACTTGTTCCTGAGTTCAGTTTCGATGAAGGCTGGGGTAACATCAACATGCGCAACTATGTGTTGCTTAAGGAGGGTGCTGACTTTCCTGCCTTTGCCGAGAAGTCAAGAAATATTTATACAGACCGCGCAGGGGAGATGCTCAAGAACTGGGGCGTGCAGGCCCTTGTCATGTATGACGCACTGCCAGATATTTATTTGAAATCGAAGAATGGGAATGGAATGGGGCCCAAGGGGAGTATGGACCGGTTGTATCTGCTTTCTGGGATAGCTTTCTTTGTTATCCTCCTGGCTTGCATCAACTTCATCAACATGGCCACCGCACGATCTGTCTTCCGCGCCAAGGAAGTAGGCTTGCGAAAAGTAGTGGGGTCCAGTCGAAGAAGTCTCATCGGCCAATTCCTCAGTGAGTCTTTTGTTCTTACCGCGTTGTCCTTACTGCTTGCCCTCACTTTGGTGGGCTTATTATTGCCCATGTTCAATCAATTGCTCGGTAAGAATTATAATCTGTCAGTTCTGTTGCAAAGCAGCATGCTCCTTGGAATGCTGATCCTCCTTGTAAGTATTGCGATGCTTTCTGGCTATTATCCGGCTTGGGTACTATCTGGATTGCGCCCGTCGGAGGTGCTTTCGGGTAAAATGCATTCAGGCCGCCGCGGGATAGGAGTAAGGAGATTTTTGGTTGTCTTCCAATTTTTTGTTTCAGTTTGTCTGGTCACAGGCACCCTTGTTGTCATTAAGCAAATCAACTACATGCAGGGACAGGCTCTGGGCTTTGAAAAGGAACAGGTTTTTGTGATTAATTCAGTCAGGGTGAACATAGACAACGAACAGCCTAAGGAATCGTTCAGAAATGAAATCGCGAACCTCGCCATGGTAACGGGTGTTACGCGCAGCCAGCAGGTTCCAGGCACCCGAGGATGGCAGGGGCAAGTGGCCTACCCTGAAGGAAAATCCGGTGATGATGCGGTGAGCGTGGAATATATGGGGGTTGACGAG
>JANPES010000282.1:0-25985 GCA_031423035.1 Cyclobacteriaceae bacterium
GCCCCATCTTGCCGTCTGTGTCAATCAGAATGGTGTACGATTCGACGCTTGGATTATTAGTTCCTAATCGAAAACGAAAAATCAGATTGTTTGCATTGTCAATGACCCCGTAGACGCCATACCCTTTGTTATCCACTGTAATGTCAGTAATGCCACAGTTGGGACCGGCCTGGTTATCTCCCAAAACATCACCGTCACCGACAATGGGAATACCAAACATCTTAAGTTCAAACTCGTCTACATTGTACCCATCATTGGAGAAGCCCAAATTGGATATTGATACAAATCCGTCCTGGTTTGGATCCATGACCGATGTTGTCGCCGACTTTATGATCTTTCCACGTTGGGCAAGCGTAATAAGCGGCGTAAGCAGAATAGCAAGAACGAGGGCCGTCCTGAGCGAAAATATGAATCGATTAGCCAAAAACATCAGTAAATTTAAGCAATCGATGTTAATACCATTTATTTAGTTAAAGTGACCCAGAAAACCCTCTCCAGTGTCGTGTTGTGGTCAGTCATTTCGGCTGCTTTTATTGGTCCGGGCACGGTAACCACCGCAGTATCAGCCGGTGCGTTATTTCACCTTGACCTTCTTTGGGCCGTTGTCTTTTCTACCATCGCCTGCATTATCCTCCAGGAGGTATCAGCGCGACTAGCCATTGCAAGCGGTCTTACCATGGGTCAAGCGCTCATTCAGAAGCATGGCGAACAAAGAGGTCGCTGGCTTAACTTCTTGCTTGGAGGACCTGTCATTCTTGGATGCGCTGCCTATGAAGCGGGAAATATCCTGGGTGCCGTTTCAGGAATCAGTCTATTCACGTCAGTTGATCCCAAAATTATTACTGTGGTGCTTACTGTAGTTGTTGGGATCGTATTGTGGACAGATCGTCGTCAGACCATTGGGTGGCTGATGACCTTTCTCGTAGGGCTTATGGGGATTGCCTTCTTTGCGCTTGCAATAGGAAGGCCTTTCTCATTTTGGGAATACGCCGAATCATCAGTGACACCCGTCATTCCCATGGGATCTGAGCTCCTCGTTCTTGGACTTGTTGGCACGACCATCGTTCCTTACAATATTTTTCTGGGCTCGGGTGTAAGCAAAGGTCAAACAATCCCCCTGATGCGGATCGGCTTGACAATCTCGGTATTGATTGGTGGTTTGATCACCGCCGCAATCCTCATCGCCGGAACGGCAGTCCCATCTTTTTCAGGTTTTGCCGAACTTGGTCAATCCTTGGATGAAAATATCGGCCCAATCGGTTCAGCCGCTTTGGGCGTCGGATTGTTTGCCGCTGGATTTTCATCTGCCATTACTTCCCCCTATGCCGCTGCCATTATCGGATCCTCGGTGTTCTCCTGGTCGAAGCAGGGCCAACGGTGGATTTGGATTGGCGTGCTTCTTACTGGCTTTGTTTTTGGGATAAGTGGAGTCAAACCGATTCCTGTGATCTTAATGGTTCAGGCGCTGAACGGTCTTGTCCTTCCGCTTTTGACAGCATTCCTTGTTCTTCTGATCAATGACCCAGCGATTATTCCACCACAGAATCGGCACAGCAACTTCTACAACGTGCTCTTGCTGTTTATTTTTTGGGCTGTCGTACTCATGGGGCTTCACAGCATCGACAAATCGGTCTCGGCCTGGCTAGGGCTTTCCCAAGGACATTATGGCGTGTTGATCGCTGTAGCCTTAGCCCTCACCGGCTACCTTACTTATCGCCTGGTTAGGTTGTTAAGAACCAGAAAGGAAGTTTGAATCGCTACGCTACAACCTCATCAAATGCCTTGACGAAGGATTTCATCTCTTCCAGGGTACCAATACTTACTCTGCACCACTCTTTATCCTTGTAATCCCAAACGCGGATTTGATATCCCCGCTCGGCGGTTTGCTGTAAGATCATCTTACCATCCTTTGGTGCAGGGAACAGCACTACGTTGGTAAAGGACTTTCCATGAAACCACTTTCTTTTGTCAAGGTAGTCGGTGAAGTACGTCCTGGCCTCCGTGTTCATTTTTCGGGTATAGGCCATGAATTCTTCATCTCCGAGACTGGCTTTTGCGGCCGCCAACGCAGCCTGATTGAGAATAGTACCCATTTGATACTTCGTCATCTTCTGTACCAACTCGGGTTTTGCAACCGCGTAACCGATTCGCAAACCCGCCAACCCATATATTTTAGAGAACGTCCGCGATACAATCACGTTATGGCCTTGCTTGACGAGGTCAACCATGGAGGACTGTTGGCCAGGTTCCAGAAATTCGAGATAGGCTTCATCGGAAAAAACAACAGCCTTCTTTGACATCTCTATGCAGAAACTCCTGAGCTTGGTGTTATCCACAATCGTTCCTGTCGGGTTATTGGGATTTACGACGAAAACCATTTTCGTGTCTGGCTTTACCGCGGAGGCCATGGCTTCCAGGTCATGCACCATGTATTGGTCAAGGCTAACTTTATCCCATCGGGCATTATACTTCTCCGCGAAGTTCATCAGCATGGTAAAGGTCGGCCAGGCAGAAAGCACAGAACCCCCTTCAAGTCCGACACTCATGCCGGCAATCGCCAACACCTCACCGCTTCCGGCCGCAAGAAAAATATGATCGGGACTTACACCTTCTTTGGCAGCAATCAACTGTATGATTTCATCCGTTTGATCGAACGCATATCGGTTTCCATCTGTAACCGATAGGCGAATCGCCTCGCGCGCTTTGGGCGAAGGGCCGTATGGGTTTTCATTGGATCCAAGGCGAATCATCTTCCCTGCTTTAAGCGCTGTGTATTCCATCTCCGCCCGGCTAACCGGAGCCGCCATCAATTCTTGTACGATGGAAAGCCCCATGGGCATTGCAGCTCCAGCAACAAAGGCTGATTTGAACCAGGTTCTGCGTGAAATGCGTGAACTCATATTTGATAAATATTTAAGGTGAACTATCAAGCTGACTCAAGGAAGTCGGGCGATGGCGTTTTTCTACATCTGTCCTGACTGGCTTGATAAATGTAGCGAAAATATTCTAATGCATTTACCGCCAGGGCGCCGTTGCGTCGTGGTCACAAAAGGTTCGTCATCCAGGACGATCATGGGGTCATTGACGTTCCTGGGGTGATTTCTCTTTTCCAGTCGGTAGGACCCGCTTTCCCCTGACCTTGACTGATAATACATCCTATCCCCGGCCACATACCAGGTGCCTGAATCCTCACTCTGTGACGATATGCCGCCAGAGCCTTCCATGGTTGTGACACTCCGCGAGCGCTCAGCGGAATAAAGATAGGTGCCATCCGCTGACAACGTGACGCATCGACCAGACTGAGCGCCGGACGTCATGTTCATGTAGCACCATTGCCCAGCAAGTTCAACAGGATTTCTTGCGCCGGGTTTTGGTTGTGCTGTTGAATTGGCAGGCCTCGTATACACCGCTTGCTGGCCGTTGGTTGTCAATACCAGTTTGTTGCTCACGATGGCATACTGAAAGATGGCTTTACCAGAGGTCGCCTCAATAATGATGTGGCCCTGTGATACACTATAGGGAAACAGGCCTCCATTGTACCTACAATTTCCATCCGTTCTAAACTCGATCATCTCCCCTCCTCCTGACCAAAGTCCGATCAATTCGCGGGATGTCGAACTGAATGCGGAGGGGCGTTCAGTTGATGAATTTATAAAAGTTGGATCGGATGCCCGGAAGAAAATTACCATCCCATCAAAATCACCTCCGGAGAGTGTCAATTGCTTTTCATTGAGGCTGAAGAAATAAGTGATCGATTTGGCTCCCATAGTGATCGCCAGCACATTTTCTGACACACTATACCGCAACAGTTCGCCGTCAAAAATCCCCGAGCCATCTGCATTCAGTTGCAATACCATGGAAGACCCAGCCTGATCGGTTTGCCAAAGGCCGGTAATGATTGGTTGCTGCGCAAAGGCTTGTACTGAAATGAAGAGGGGCCAGCAAAGCATCAAGGCCCAGAAGCGTTGGAATAATAGTCGCACAGGCAAAAGTTGTTTAGCACACCACGTCAGAGAACGTTATTCAATTGTTCCTTGATCTTCTCAAGCTCCTCCTTCATCATGACCACTTCGCGCTGCATTCCGGCGTCATTTGCTTTGGAGCCTATGGTATTTATCTCTCGGCCGATTTCCTGTGCAATAAATGCCAGTTTCTTCCCATTGGACTGAGATTCATTCATCGCTTCAAGGAAGTAGGCAAGGTGCGTTCGAAGCCGAACCCGCTCTTCATGAATGTCGAGTTTTTCAATGTAAAACAAGATTTCCTGTTCAAGGCGATTTGTGTCAAATCCCTCCTCTCCAAAAAAATCAGATACATTCTTTTTGATTCGTGACCGAATCTTTTCCACCCGCAACGGATCAAGTCTTTCGACCTTCTCAAGCAGCCCATCAATACTTTTGATGTACCCGGAAAGTTTATCTGCGAGTGTTGCCCCCTCATCCTGCCTGAATTTGTTACACTGGTCGATCGCTGAGATCAGCACGTGCATGAACTTCTCCAATGTAGCCGTGTTTGCCTTTGCCTCTTGCTCAACGGCGACATCCGGAGAACGCAAAGTCAGTTCGAACAGGGTATCATAAGGCGCCATAACCCGATCAGCCAGTTTTTTCAATTCCGCATAGTGGGCAATAAAAAGGGCTTCGTTGTATCGTTGCGGCACTTGGTCAGGAGTGCTTTTGCGGAATTCAACCGCAATCGAAATTTTCCCTCTCTCCAGTTTTACCTGGATCAAGGTGCGGACGTCGAGTTCCTTTTCTGAGAATGCAGAAGGCAGGCGGAGACCCAGGTCAAGAAATTTGGAATTCAGCGATTTTACTTCAACATGAATCGCGCCATCCTCCACGACTGCATCAGCCTGGCCAAAACCGGTCATCGATCGGAGCATATCAAAATTTTAGGCAAGATAAGTCAATTCCGGTATCAGAAATCCATTCCAACGGAAACCATAATTCGGGGGTCCTGAACTTTATAGTTTTCAACCGGCCATGCATAATCAAATTTTAAGTAATAGCCCAGCATGATGGACCGAAATCCGAAACCGTAACTGTACAGCCAGGGATTCAGATACTGTTTGATGTCGATGATAAAAGGCCCGGATTTGACTTCGACCGTCCGCAGTGTGTTTTCGGAACTGATCGGTGGGGCCCCGGTCCAACTGGTTCCGATATCATAGAATGCCGTAAACTGCATGTTCTTGAAAAAGCTCGAAGAAACTGATGCCCCGGAAAACGCCTTAACGATTGGAAGCCTGAATTCAGCGTTGAACATGGCAACGCTGGTTCCATACAGGGTAGCATAATCAAATCCGCGAAGCGTGGTCGCAAACTCCGTGAATATCAGATTTTCATTGTACCCGGATTTGACATAGAGGGGGTTCTTCACACCTTCATAATTGGTGGAATTACCGAACCAATTGTCTACACCACCCAATACATACTGTTTTGGCGCACTGCCAAAAAATGTTCCGGTATATCCACGCACGGCCAAAACGATTTCATGATATATTTTTTGGTAGTGACGGACGTCTACGAAAACCTGAGAAAAGCTTGCCTTCTTATTCCCTATCCCTTCGTAGTGCACAAAACTCAACTTCCCACGCGTCCCTTCCATCAAATTAAGTCCCGTGTTCACCGAATTATCGTACACCAATTCCGCCTTGGCCCCTGCATACCATTGCTCCTTGGATGCTTTGTAGACAGGCGGAGACGCCACTCTTTGATCCGGACCAAGGTCTTCGAATACTGTGTAGCCACCAAAGGGTTTTACGGATACCCGGGTACGCACGCTGATCGGGAGAGCGAAGCCAAATTCAATTTTTTGCCAGGAATATTTTTGCTTTTGATCTTCTTGGGTCCAGAAGATTACTTTCCGGTCGTAGCGGACGCTGTAGTCAATCCGGTGCTTCAGGTAATGAAACTCACCGAAAACATCGCCACTCTTCCAATCAAACGCGGTCTGAATACCTCCATAGATTCTAAAATTTTCCAGGATATCATTCATTTGTGTTTGAATGCGAATGCTGAAGCCCCGCAACGGATCAACGACAAAGTCGGTAACTATATTCTCATAGCTGAATTTAGGTTGGTAAGGAAACGGACCATTGATGCGGCTGCTCTCCCGCGCTTTCATATATCGGCTCAGGAAGGTCTCGCCAGGTTTCTGTGCTTTTATGGCCTCATCTTCAAAACGATAATCATCCGTATTCAGATCAGTCTCTTTTTTGGGCGGAATCAGAATGCTAAGAGGAAGAGTCACAGTATCCTTTTTTGATTTGTCCTCCTCGAATGCATAATCATCGACATTGATCTCACCGGGCTTACGCTGTGTCCGTGTAGTGTCCGACGCAAGGCTATCTTGACGGCTAACGCTTCGCACAGAATCTGTCGGCAAGATGCTCTTTATCGTATCGGGAGCCTGAGGTTTGGGGACAAGGGTATCCTGCTTCTGCTGAAGCCGGTCACTAATGAGTTGTTTAAGAGAAACACCAGGCCGTGTATCCCGCTTTCTTCGTTCTGTAATGTTGCGAACCTGAAGTGTTTCTTTGCGAAGTGTCGCCGGTGTGAAGATTTGCCGGTCCAGGTTAAAATTTTGAAAGACAAAAATATCTTCTTTGAGTTTATTGGTCATTACTGTGGCAAAGACTCCATCTTCAATATGAAAGTCATAGGATTTGATACTGGATTGAAAATTCGTAACCTGTGCATAGACTCCTGTCTGCCGATTGAACTTAAAGAGGTTGATAATTCCCCGCTGATCGCTCAGATAGTAAATGATGTTCTCATTGATTGCTTTCGGAGCGAAGTCAGCACTTAGTGTATTCGTAATCCGCGTAACAACATCCTTGGTGGTGTCCAGGTTATATACGAATAGATTGTAATTGGAACCTACCTTCCCAAAATTGCGCTTGACCGTATTCACAGTGTCTGTGGTACGATTGGAACTAAAGACAAGGGTGTTGGTTTTTGGAATAAACGATGGATCAAAATCATCATAGAGGTCGTTGGTGAGGCGTCTTGTGCGATCTCTTCGGCTGCTAACAAGAAACAAATCATTTTGGCCATCCATGTCTGCGCTGATAACCGCCAGCCGACCATTTTCAGAAAAATTCAAACTCCGGATATTGCTGAATCGTTCCAAAGGTCTGGGGATCTTGCTTCGCGTCGTGAGATCATACAACCAGAAGAGATGTTGCCCATAGCGCACACCAATAACACCTAACGTGTGGCCATCTGCCCAACTCAACAAGGGAAGACTTGAGTCTACGGTTTGTCGAAATACCCGGTTTCCGTCCGTCAGAATAGTTGTCTCGCGGCCCGTCTCGAGAGACTTCACATAAACAGTATATTTTCCCCTGTCGTTCTCCGCGTACGCCACATTTTTTCCGTCCGGGCTTATTTTCATCGTTGTGTATACGATACTCTTTTTGTGACGACCTGTAAATTTCGCGCTATCGGCAGGAACTTCATAGCTGGTATTCACACGTTTCTGCTCTTCACTGTAAAATCTTTTCCAGTCGGCCACAAGCTGCTTGAAGGGCACCCCAAGGGTGATGTAAATGCTTTTCTGTTCATTTCGAATGACGCGCGTGTAATTGAGTATGTTGGCCACGCTTGCCTTGCCGTATTTCTCCGCGATGTAGTTCCAGATCGACTGTCCGATGATCGCCGCCTCCGGTCCGGTAATCTTGAATGCCTTATTGACCTGTTTACTCTGAACAAATTGACGGGCGTAATCATCGACTTCTGCATCCCAGCCTTTTGCTGCGTAGAGCGATACGCCATCAATAAACCAATCGGGAAGGTTCAGCAACACAGCATTTTGAAACATGTCTTTCAGGCTACCGCCGAACATCATTTCATTGATCATCAAATCGGTCACCTTAAGAACCAATTCCTCCTTGAAACCTGATAGCGAACCGGGGTGTGCAATCTCTACATAAGGCTTAATGAATGCTGTTTCTCCGCTAACGTGAAACTGCTTGCCCAGGATGCCCATGTTGCTCTGCTGCAGATCGGTTACCGAATTATACAGAAATACTTTCGTCTTGAGATACGGAGGATAGCCGATCAGATCTGTGATCCGGTCAAATTCTGTCTCCAAATATTGCGTAGTTTCTGTTGCTACCCTGCGGCGCTCATCGTAATAGTAGACATCGAAATTATCGGAACTTACATACTGCCACGCGAACTGACGGTATTGAACGCGGTTACGTCCATACGTCTCAGATGCCATCTGCGCACCTGCGGGAAAAATCGATAACACAAGACCCCCCACCAGCAGTAGGGTCCGGCAGCGTATCAACGTTAGCATAAACTCAACGGCAGTCACTTCGAATATAACGATTTGAACCTGTTTATATTGACCTCCTCCGGTAACACAATGCGATCTTCCATCCAATCCGTCAAACACTTTGCAAAATAGGGAGCCAAACTTACACCTTTTGTCCCCAGGCCATTGAAAATAACTACATTTCTGTTGTCCGGATGGTACCCCAGAATGGGCCGACGGTCGGATACGGTTGGCCGTATACCCCAGTCTTGGTGAATCACCCGAAAGGGAATGCTAACCAGCTCGCTCAGTCGTGATGATATCTGTTTAAAGGCCACTTCGGTAGGTGCTTCTTCAAAAGGCAAATGCTTGTAGGTAGAACCAGCAACAAATACATTCTTCTCCTGACTGGGCACCAGATAGACACCCCGGCTGACGATCCGGCCTGGATCAAACTCAATGTGGACGGTAAGTGTCTCTCCTTTGAGCGGCTTGAGGGGAAGCCATTGGAACCAATGGCTTTGCCGCGCAGCAAGACCATTGCAGTAAATGATTTTCGAAGCAGTGAATTCCCGGGACTGAATCGTGTCGCCAGCCTCAACCTCGGTTTCTGTGTAATGCTCTTCCCGATAAGCATTGCGCTCGTTGAGAAGCGCCCTAACCGCCGAGGTCCAGCCCACAACATCCAAATAGCCGGAATGACCAATGTGCAAACCACCAAAAGGGTTGGTTATTGAATCGGGCTGCAACGGTCCTTCCTGGAGGTGGGTGACGAAGGATCGAATCGCTTCAGATTCCATTTTTGCTTTCCACTGGATCACTTCATCCGCAGAAAGAAAAGGGCGATAAATAGGCAAAGGGAAAAAGAATTTGCGGTTCAGGATTTTTTCTGTTTCCGGATAAAACCGATTCAGGTAAGGAAATAGTTTCTCCGCCAAGTAAGTCTTTGTCATCACCCTGCCTGTGACCGGATTGCAGATTCCTGCAGAAATTTTTGACGCCCTGTTCTTTGCCGGTTCATCAAAGACCATTAGGCGTTTCCCGCGACGTAGAAGTTCCAGGGCCAATGCCGAACCTGCCAGACCTTGCCCAACAATGATGTAGTCAACGGTGGTGCTCATGCTCATTTGACATCAAGAACCAGGCTCACTTTCGATTAGCGAGGTACACGCCTCCGAGAATAGCCGCCATGCCGACAAAGTGACTGAAGTACAACGTCTCACCGTCGAGCACACCCCAGCCGACCGACACAATGGGCATGATGTACGTAACCGTGCTGGCGTACAAAGGTGTTGTAATCCTTAACAGTTTATTAAAAATCAGCACGGCAAGCGCTGTGCTCATCAGGGCCAGAAGTGCAACATACGACGCGGATGTCCAGGCTCCCGGTACCGACTCAAGCGTGTGAACGAAGTCCGTAAACCCAAAGAGATAGATGGCACCGAGCGGTCCAATGAGTGCGATGGAAATACTTGTGATGGCAACTGAACCCAGCCCGGTAATCCTGAATTTTATGAAATTGAGATTGAATCCATAAAACGCGCAAGCCACAACAATGAGGAGCCCATACGCATTGAATCCGGTGAAGGAAGTGCCCGATCTGGAGATCATCAGCAGGACGGTACCCATCAGACCAACGAGAATGCCAATGATGGCCGGCCTGCGAAATATCTGCTGGTAAAAAATCGCACCCATGATCATGGTCCACAACGGAGATAAAGTATTGAGAATCCCTGCTACAGAACTGTCAATATGTTGCTGTGCTGTAGTGAATAAAAATGCCGGGATAAAGACGCCCAGCAAGCCAGAAAGAAATAATTTTCCCAGCTGTTCTGATTTTACCTCACGCAGTTTTACAAATGCGATCGGTAGCAGGAGCAAGCCAGCTACTGTTACACGCAGGGATGCCACTTCGCCCGGGGACAAAGCCACCAAGCCCTTCTTCATCAAAATGAAGGACGTCCCCCAAATTAAGGAGAGCGTCAGGATAAGAAAGCCAGGAAGGGTAGTGTTCTTATTTTCCAAGATGGAAGAAGTATTGGTCAGGCAAATGCATGCTGCGGTGAGAACACGTCGCTGATCTCATTCAGGATGGCATATACCTCAACCGCGGTATCTGCCATGACTAACCTTGTTCGATACGGCTTGAAGTCGGGAAGGCTCCGAAAGTAATTTGCGTAGTGTCGCCGCATTTCAAAGACCCCCAGATGATCTCCCTTCCAACGAATAGAAAACTCAACATGTTCGCGGCAGACGCGGACACGCTCCGTTACATCCGGCCCAGGCAACAACTCGCCTGTTTTGATGTAGTGTTTGATTTCACGGAACACCCACGGTGCACCTATCGATGCGCGGCCAACCATTATACCATCAACTCCATATCGGTTTTTGTACGCTAGCGCTTTCTGTGGAGAGTCAATGTCGCCGTTACCGAAGATTGGAATATGAATACGCGGATTATTCTTTATTTCACCGATTAGCGTCCAATCGGCCTCTCCTTTATACATCTGCACACGGGTGCGGCCGTGAACAGTAAGGGCTTTGACCCCGATATCCTGAAGGCGCTCGGCTACTTCTGTGACATTCTTTGTTCTGTCGTCCCAGCCGAGGCGGGTTTTGACCGTCACTGGCAGGTGCGTGCATTTTACAATAGACTCGGTCATCTTCACCATCTTGGGGATGTCCTGAAGAAGCGCAGCACCTGCACCCCGGCAGGCCACTGCTTTGACGGGGCAACCATAGTTGATATCAATGAGATCCGGATTTACGGACGTTGCTATTTCAGCCGAACCGACCATGTTCCCAATGTCGCCGCCAAATAGCTGAATGCCAATGGGGCGCTCGTACTCAAAAATATCCAATTTCTGTCTGGACTTAGCCGCATGACGAATCAGTCCTTCAGAAGAAATGAATTCGGTATACATTAAATCAGCACCACCGGCTTTGCAAACGGCGCGGAAAGGCGGATCGCTCACATCCTCCATGGGGGCCAGGAGGAGAGGAAACTCACCCAACAAGAGATCTCCTATCTTAACCATCGTTCGATTGCTGTCTTAACGTGAAGAATTCGCCATATTTGAGCGCAAAAATAGCCAAAAGGGGCCACATGAGCGCCAATCTTATTTCTGACCGTCCTGCCTCTATTTCACTTCTCCGCATCCTGGTGATGCTGCTTATCGGCTATGTTGTCATGGGTAACGTAGTAGCCATGCTCGTTATCGGGTTTTTGTACGATGGCAACCTGATAGAGGCGATTGCGAACCCGCAGGACCACCCGGAAATCCGGAATATTTTGCTCTTCGCCCAGGGCCTTGCCGGGCTCGTCGGCCTGGTGCTCACCCCCTGGTATTACATGCGTTCCTTTGAGCGCCGATCACCCGCAGTGCTGTTTGGAAAGATCCCTTCCGCAATCTGGGTCGGCATACTTGCGGTAGTCGTGATTGCATTTGCTGTTTCTATTTCCCCTGTCTCACAATGGAATGCTGAAGCACATTTTCCTTCATGGACTGGTGCCATCGGCGACTACCTCACAAGCATGGAGAAGCAGGCTGAAGTTCTCGTAAAGCTCTTCACCGCTAATCTTACACCCGCCACATTTTCGCTTATCCTTGTTGTCGTATCGATTCTCCCCGGAATTGGCGAGGAGTTCGTCTTCCGCGGAATGATTCAAACGGAATTACAGCGTGCTGTCGGGAATCCTCACGTTGGAATCTGGATCGCGGCAGCATTCTTCAGCGCATTTCACCTGCAGTTTTTTGGATTTTTTCCCCGGATGCTGATTGGCGCCCTGCTTGGCTACCTGTACTTCTGGTCTGGAAACCTCTGGGTACCGATCATTGCCCATATGTTGAACAACGGGCTCCAACTCCTTGGAATTTACTTGTACCAGCTCAACGTTCACTCTTTTGATCCCATGAGTACGGAAAGTGCCCCTTTGGCTGCCGTGGTCAGTTCACTGATCGTAACACTTAGCCTGCTCTACTATTGCAAGAAAAATCTACCGCCTCAATCCCACACAAACAGTGACCGAACTTCGTAAATACAGCAACCTTACGCAGCGGTTCGTTACCGCATTGTTTGGCTCTGCTGTGATCATCTCCAGCATCATGTATGGCCCCTGGACCTACTTTGCTGTCTTTCTACTCATTTGCTTTCTGACACTACGCGAATTCTACGCATTGGCCGGACTCGACGGCATGATTGTGCAAAAGACTTTTGGGACAATCTGCGGATTGGTAATTTTTTGCCTTTCTTTTTTTATTGAAGCCAACATCATCAGCTATCGGTATTACTTCGTAATCTTCCCCATGGTCTCCTGTGTGTACATGATCAAGCTCTATAAGAAATTTGAGCGCAAACCTTTTACAAATATTGCCTACACTTTTCTGGGGGTCTTTTATGTGGCGGTCCCGTTCGCACTTCTCAACATTGCGACTTTTGAAAACAAGTTATACGACTATCAGATTATCTTTGGTTGCCTCTTCATTCTTTGGGCAAGTGACACGGGCGCCTACTTTGCCGGGACGTTGTTTGGGAAACGAAAACTCTTCGAGCGGATTTCTCCGAAAAAGTCCTGGGAGGGTTTTTTTGGAGGCGCGCTGCTTGCATTCATCTTCGCCTACTCGCTCCCCTATTTCTTTTCCGCCATCGGTCATGAGCCCACCATCAAGTCCTGGCAGTGGCTGGTCGTTGGGGGCATTATCATTGTCGGCGGAACGTATGGCGATTTGATTGAATCGCTCCTGAAGCGCAGCATTGAGATCAAGGATTCCGGGAATACGCTTCCAGGCCACGGGGGGTTTCTGGATCGGTTTGACGGCCTGCTGATTTCTGCGCCTTTCATCGTCGCCTTTCTCGAGATTTTTTGATCCTCAATCCGGCCGGTCAGACCCCCTTTTCACAAGAGTCTATTCAGAAAGATTATCTCACTTCGCAAATTGAGTATTTGGATCAATCGGGGCTGATAATATTCAGCACATGGAGTATGTCCCTATTTGGCTAATCGAATTACTTATTTATCTATCTTTGCAACCGTTTTCGGGTCTGGATTAAGGGATTCAAGAATACTGGATTTGCTCCCCTGGATGATCGCCGGAACGCTAACACTAAATTATTTGAGTTATGGCCTATATTGAACCTGCTCCCCTCCTCGACAAAGAGAACCCTTTTGAAGCGATGATGTCACGCTTCCAAACGGCTTCACAAATTCTTGGACTGGAGGAACAGATTTATAACGTACTGAAAGTACCGGCCCGACAAGTGATTGTCTCGCTACCGGTGACGATGGATGACGGTACCATTCGGGTATTTGAAGGATATCGGGTAATTCACTCTACTATCCTCGGTCCGTCAAAAGGCGGTATCCGTTTCGATACGCATGTCAACCTGGACGAAGTAAAAGCACTCGCTGCCTGGATGACCTGGAAGTGTGCTGTTGTTGATATTCCTTACGGCGGAGCAAAAGGAGGAGTGAATTGCGATCCGCGCGCGATGTCTGCCGGAGAGATTGAGCGCCTCATGCGTGCCTACACATTGGCCATGGTCGACATCTTCGGACCCGACAAAGACATTCCGGCTCCCGACATGGGTACAGGGCCTCGCGAAATGGCCTGGCTTATGGACGAGTATTCCCGCACGCGTGGAATGACAGTGAACGCCGTGGTGACCGGTAAGCCCATCGTATTGGGCGGATCACTTGGCCGTACCGAAGCAACCGGTCGTGGCGTTATGGTAACTACACTCGCTGCCATGGGCAAGCTCAAAATTAACCCATACAACGCTACATGCGCCGTGCAGGGGTTTGGCAATGTGGGGATGTGGGCAGCCCGTCTGCTCGCAGAGCGCGGTTTGAAAGTTGTCGCCATCAGCGACCTCTCCGGAGCCTATTATAACGAAAATGGAGTTGACATTGACAAAGCTGTTAAATACCGAGACGGCAAAAGCGGTACACTCGACGGGTACGCGGAAGCTCAAAAAATCTCCGGTGCTGATATCCTCACGCTTCCTGTAGATGTACTTGTTCCTGCTGCAACCGAAGACGTGATCACGGTAAGCAACGCCAAAATGATTCAGGCTAAACTGATCGTGGAGGGCGCTAACGGCCCCACGTCATCCAAGGCAGACAACATTATTTATGAGAAGGGAATCAGCGTCGTACCGGACATTTTAGCAAACGCAGGTGGTGTGACCGTATCCTACTTTGAGTGGGTTCAGAATCGCCTGGGCTACAAGTGGACTGCAGAACGCGTCAACCGCCGCAGCGACCGGATCATGAAGGATGCATTTGACAATGTCTATCGCGTAGCTACGGAATACAAAGTATCCATGCGTATTGCAGCGTATATGGTAGCCATTGATAAAGTGGCCAAGACATATAAGTTCCGTGGCGGATACTAGATTGTTGTCAGGTTCGCATACGAACTAAAATCTTTCTAATACCTTTGCAGGGCGAGTTTTACGACTTGCCTTTTTTCATTAACAAACATGACAATTCACAAGGAAGGAAGAACGCTTTTATTTGTGCTAATGGTCCTCCTCTTCGGACTAAACTGGCTTCTGAGTTTCTTTCTGCCGGAACAAACAGGCATTCAGCAGGTGAGTGTTGCCATAAGTCTTGGCATCTACCTGATCATCTTACAGTTCTTCCGGAGCCCAACGTTTACCGTCTCCCGGAATGAAAAGCAAATTCTCGCCCCAGCAGACGGAAAGGTGGTGGTCATCGAAGAGGCTGAAGAACCGGAATACCTCAAGATACGCCGTAGACAGATCTCTATTTTCATGTCTCCAGTAAATGTGCACGTGAACCGTATGCCGGCAGGTGGAGCCATTACCTATTTTAAATATCATCCCGGAAAATACCTGGTTGCCTGGCACCCAAAATCCAGTACAGAAAATGAACGCACAACTGTTGTGGTGAAAATGAAAAACGGAACTGAGATTCTTTTCCGTCAAATTGCAGGCGCCCTGGCCAGACGCATCAAGTGGTATGTAAAAGAAGGCGACGCCCTTGAACAAGGCCAGGAATTTGGCTTCATCAAATTCGGTTCACGTGTAGATATTTATCTCCCGCTCGATTACACCATCAAAGTAAAAATGGACGACGTGACAAGGGGTGGCCGAACAGTAATCGCCGAACTTCCCTAAAGTTTTCCCAACGCTGTAATAAACCTGTCTGGCAATTCCCCGCTGGTTGCAGTCTGATAATCGGAATAACTGCAGGGCACGATGCCCTTTCTGGAATACGCTGACTTCGCAGGGCCGGGTATCTCCATCCACCAGCGCTCCGTAAATTTACTTTTATAAAATACCAGCGTTTCAGGTTCTGTTGGCATTGAAACCGTAAACCTGGTAAAGTCGTTGCTGCGAAAATCCTGTTCGTTTTTTCGGTGGTAATACCCCTCAATGAAATACCAAATCATTGTAGCGACGACGCTCGCTGTCTTGTGATGAGCATCGTCATGCATCGGATTGTATCCGTAAATACCCATGGAGCTTAGCTTTTCATTCATGCCGGCATACCACGCAATTTGGCATGCGTCTTCCCCATGCAAACCAAAGGGCTGAGCCCTGTCGCTCCCCGGAGCATCCGATGAACGGATCGCAGAAACATCAAAGGATAACAAGTCGGCCTGTCGGATGGCGGGTTCCATTTCTGAGAGCTTTGTCCGCATCTCTCCGATTCGGAATGCCTCAAAATAAAGCTTCTCCAGCACGCTGATCGATGATGGATCAATCAGGTAGGTCTGGTAGGCCAGGTGCGTATAACTAAGCAGATAGTTCGGTTCATGAAGAAGAATCTTGTGAAGATGACGGCGGTCTGCTGTTACACCGTGTTTGTCCTCCAGGTCAAGAAACGAATCAACATTGAGCAGGCTTACCAATTTTTCGAATCCTTCGTAAGCCCAGTATTGTCCGTAGTCAAGGTCATGAGAACCCCCGATTATAACTGGCAGCACATTATTCTCCAGAAGAATCCGGCATACTTCACTTAGCCGCACGTACGACTCATCCAGGTCAACTCCGGGATTCAGGTTTCCCAGATCAACAATGCGGTAGGCTCCGGTGCCCTTTTTTAGTTCATAGAGTTTTTTCCGCACTTCATCAGGTGCACTGGTGCTGCCTGGATGATGCCCTGCGCCCCGGGTTTCATTGATTCCGATAAGGGCAATGTGAGCACCCATATAGTCAGGCATCTTTTCTGTATAGGCCCGAATGCTTTTATAAAAGGAAGAGACCGGCTGAATGGAGGAGTGAATGGATTCATCAACCGGGGAAAAGAAAAGGGTAAGATCCATATCAATAACGTTTAGCAAAACTACTCCTTATGAAGTAAAAAACCTTCCGGGAAGGTCTCAGGCGTTTGGCTTCAGCTTGCGCTTCCAAAAAATCCTACCAACCCTGTGAATATGATCAAGAACATCTTTATCAGCGATGGTCTGGTAATTTTGCAAATCAATTTTATAAAGCAATCCCAGCTTGTCAACTTTGTCCATGAGTGACAGAACGGTATCAAACTGTACTGTTTTACCCTTAATCGCAAGGTCAATATCAGATCCTTCACTAAAATTTCCCTTCGCCCGAGAACCAAAAATAATCACCTCATCTACTTTTGGTGTATACTCAAATACTCCTCCTAAGGACCGGACCACCTCTTCATCCAATCCGAATTTCATCGAGGCAGATTCTGTTTTCATTTATCTGATAATAACTCTTTGTCTAATCGACGCCTTAGTACAAGAAGAAGGTCATAGAACTCTTCCAGGATTTTCGATGCTATCTTGTTTGCGGTATTCTCGTCGTATGTATGCGTACTGAGATCTCGTGCATTTTTCATCTCCCGCCAACCCTTTTCCCCTTTGATGTAACCATCCAAAAGAGCCTGTTTTAAAACAGGGTTAGGGCCGCTAATATCCCGGTATCCCTTGTGGTAAAACAAATCTTGCAAGGTTTTCCAACCTAGTTCAAATGTATACTCAAACCGTTGAATTAGCCCCTCTTTTTCCAAGTCAGACATTTCTTCATCGTCATTCTTTGAAATAGCATCTCCAAGTTTTTTTAATGCTTTCTTATAGTTGCTGAAACGCTGTACCCAACGAATATCCTTCTTTCTAATTTTCTTCATTGTGCAGCGTTCATGTCTGAGGGAGATCCAAATAAAAAAATCTATGCCTTAGCTCATCCTCCAAAATCGTCAAATCGAATATTTTCCTTTGGTATGCCCATTTCGTCCAGCATCTTAAGAACCGCAGCATTCATCATAGGCGGTCCGCAGAGGTAGTATTCCACATCCTCCGGGGAAGGATGGTCTTTCAGGTAATTATCAAAAAGACACTTGTGGATGAATCCGGTGTAACCGTCGCCATCTTTGTCTTCCAGGCTCTTAATTACTTTCCAATTGTCGTCCGGCAGGGGCTCAGACAATCCGATGTAGAACTTGAAGTTCGGGAAGCTCTTCTCAATATTTCGGAAGTGCTCAGCGTAGAACAGCTCCTTTTTAGAACGACCGCCGTACCAATACGAGACTTTTCTCTTCGTTTTCTCAGTTTGAAATAAATGGAAGATATGTGCACGAAGCGGAGCCATACCGGCACCACCTCCGACATAAATCATTTCTCGCTGTGTCTTATTAATGTGAAATTCACCGTAAGGACCTGAGATGGTTACTTTATCTCCTGGCTTACGAGAAAAAATGTAGGATGAACAAATGCCTGGGTTGACATCCATCCACTTGTTAATCTGGCGATCCCACGGTGGTGTGGCCACACGTATGTTGAGCATGACAATGTTTCCTTCTGCGGGATGGTTGGCCATAGAATAAGCCCTGAAAATCGGCTCTTCGTTTTTCATTTTAAGTCCCCACAACTTAAACTTGTCCCAGTCGCTCTGGAACACATCAAGTTTATGCCCCAGATCAGGATGCGGTGTGATGTCCATGGTCTTGAAGTCAACGGCAATGGCTGGAACATCAATCTGGATATATCCGCCTGCCTCAAACTTCAGCGTTTCACCAGGGGGAAGCTTAACAACAAATTCCTTAATGAACGTGGAGACGTTATAATTGGAAACTACTTCACACTCCCATTTTTTGATCCCAAATATTTCATCGGGGATACGTATGGTTAAATCTTGTTTGACCTTTACCTGGCATCCAAGCCGGACATTTTCCTTTTTTTCCTGACGCGTCAGATGCCCTACTTCTGTGGGAAGCACATCGCCCCCACCGGCTTCAACAACACACTTACACATTGCGCAAGTACCGCCTCCACCGCAAGCGGAAGGAAGAAAAATCTTCTCATTGGCCAGGGTGGTCAACAATGAACTCCCGGCAGAGACTGTAACAACTTTTTCTCCGTTGATAGTGATCTTCACTGGCCCTGATTGAACAAGGCGTTTCTGGGCAAAAATGAGGAGTAATACCAGTAATAGGATAACCGCTGTGAAGGCAAGAATCGAAGTCGAGATAATAGGCAGCATGCTAGTTCAGATTAGACCACAAATATATCCAGAGGACCCAAAAAACTGGCCAATCATCAAATAAAATAGCACCTCCTTTGGACCTCGGCGCTTAGGCCTCAACCAATTTCTCCCGACCGGCCAAGACGATCTTGCGGGGGCTAGCTCCAGGAGCCAAAATAACGCTAATCTCCTCCCTACGCACCCATTCGGCCAGTGTTCTTAGCGATACTTCCCCCTGCATCCGGTGGTGGTATTTAGACCGTACACCGCCTTTGAATTCAACAAACTCCAGGGGTGATATGTTTACGGAGTCGGGAAAACTGACAATCACTTCCACCGATGCCTCTAAACTATGCCCCAACGCAGCCGGCTGACCCAACTTCCGGTAAGCGTATCGATAATCATACCGCAAGGCAGAAATATCTGAAAGCACGGCGGAGCCGGTTGGGCTTCCGCCCGCGCCCTTGCCTACAAAAAGTTGTTCCTCTGCAAAAAGTCCTTCTACGCACACGGCATTGAATTCATTCCGAATGGCATATAAGGGATGATCTTCCTTCACGAACTGGGGTGCTACAAGAGCGAAGAGGGCGTTGCCGACGCGATACGCTCCGGCAACCAGTTTGATGCGCAAGCTGTTCTCTTGTGCATAACTTAAATCGCCAGCCGAAAGGCGATCCACACCAATCCGAATCACATCCACCGGCTTCACCCGCACCCCGAACGCATGTGTCAACAGGATGGAAAGTTTGTACACCGGGTCAAACGCCTTCACATCCAGGCTCGGATCAGATTCGGCAAACCCCAGGTCCTGGGCCTCTTGCAAGGCCTCCGCATAAGACATGCCTTCCTCTGAAACCTTAGTCAGGATATAATTCGTACTTCCGTTAAATATTCCCTCAACACGGTTAATCAGGTCATTGTCATAATACTCTTCAAGATTTCGGATGATGGGAATACTTCCGCACACCGCACCTTCATAGAGGATAGGGCGACCGTACAATTCTTGCAAAGCAATAATTTCCTCCAATCGTTCAGCCAACATACGTTTGTTGGCGGTAACTACGGCCTTGCCCTGTTTTACAGCCGCCTCAACTATTTCGAATGCGATCTCCGCGTCGTCAATGAGTTCTACAATCACATCAATCTCCGGATCATTCAAGATCTCTTCGCGAGACGTTGTAAACCGGCCGGCCGGGAGCGATCGAAGTTTCTCCTGATGCTTGATGCAGATTTTTTTGATTTCAGTTTCGAGGCCTTGCGTTTCAGTCAGGACGCGATAAAGTCCCTGGCCAACACAGCCAAAGCCAAACAGTCCAAGGGTAAGTTTCTTTTTCATGTTCGTAAAGTTGATGGGGTCAGGATTGAACAAGGGCGCGTTGATTCACCAAATGGAATGCATGCTTTAGATCAGCAATGAGATCTTCGGCATCTTCAATTCCGCACGAAAGACGAATCAGAGAATCGGCAATGCCGGCCTGAAGTCGCTTCTCACGCGGGATCGATTTGTGCGTCATCTGCGCCGGGTGGCATAGCAAGCTCTTGACCCCACCAAGACTTTCCGCTAGTTTGAAATAGGTCGTCGAGGTAACAAATTTCACAGCGGCCTCCTCGGTATTCTCTTTCAAAGTAAAAGACACAACCCCTCCAAAAAGCCCATTCTGCTGCCGTGCTGCCAACTCATGGTTTTTGTGGCCGGGCAGTCCAGGGTAGTACACAGAGGCCACCTCCTCGTGGCCGCATAAGTACTCGGCTACCTGCAGCGCAGTGTTACACTGCCTTTCAACCCGGAGTGTAACCGTTTCAATTCCCCGGATGGTAAGCCAACAATCCTGGGGGCCGAGAATTCCACCGGAGGCATTCTGAATAAACTTGATCTTCTCGGCAAGGTCCTCCGTGCCGACAACCACCAGGCCGGCAATGAGATCCGAGTGTCCCCCCAGGTATTTGGTACCGCTGTGCACAACGATGTCGGCGCCGAGAAGAAGTGGCTGCTGAGCGACCGGCGAAGCAAATGTGTTATCAACAACCACCAGTGCTCCATTGGCATGACCAACGTCTGCAATTTTTTTAATGTCGGAAATCTTCAGCGTTGGGTTAGTAGGGGATTCAAGCCAAACCAGCCTGGTCTTTTTGCTCACCGCATCGACCACATTTTCAATATCTGTTGTATCAACATACTTGACCGTGATTCCAAATTTCTGGTAGACATGTGTGAATAACCGGTAGGCGCCACCATAGATATCATCTACGGCTACGATTTCGTCACCAGCCTGCAGAAGTTTCAGAACGGCGTCGATCGCAGCAAGTCCAGTGGCAAAGGCAAACCCCGCAGTACCGTTTTCCAACTGAGCTACAATCTTCTCGAGTGCGTGGCGGGTGGGGTTGTTGGATCGTCCATAGTCATATCCTTTGTTGATGCCCGGGGCTTCCTGGACATACGTTGCGGTCTGATAGATCGGGACGGAAATGGATCCCGTTAGTTCGTCGACCGGAACGGAGTGGATGAGTTGGGTTGTTTTGTTCATGGCTAAATGATTTTGTTTAAGTTGAAACAGGATCACTTACCAGAACGGCATACCGGAAAAAGCTAAAAGCTCTTCCGATAAATCAGAAGAGCTTTTAGATATTAATTGTAAATATTTTCGAAGCTGATTCTAACTTATCTGTCCCTGACTTGATCAGGGATGGAATTGGCACCTTATCCGGATCCCGATAGTCATCGGGAGGATAGGTTGTCAAGGCTTCATAGGGCCATTACCCTCTGCCTTTCTTGATAAGCGAAATTTTAAAGAACGTGCACAAAGATAAGCGAACCGAACACTTACATTCCAAACATTTAATCAAATAAATATTCTGGCTCCAGGATCTCGGTGCGTTTGCTGTCTGATAATTAGGGTGTATCAAACGGCCGTTAGCATATCCTCAACATTCACGCCTACAGTGAGTTGCGAATCAAAAAGAACTACGTGACCGGAATAGATTTGCGGATTAATTGAATCTGTCCGAGGTGATAAATATCGTGCTGAATAATCCCGTGCAGAAGCGTGTAGTAGGTATACTTCTGGGTTTTGCTGGAGACCAACTCTCCCAGCCTGCTGTCCGGAAAGTCCTTAGCTGCAGCAACTAATTCCTCCTGACTTTGGCGAAGCTTTTTCAACGCTTCTGCCCAGTCAGAGTCCAATGGAAAATTTGTTTCGTCGGATACCTGAAAGGTGTCGTTCCCCCTAAGTCTGTTTGCGGCAAACGTCCGCCATGAAACCATGTGCAGTACCAACCCGATGATTGAATGACTTTGACGCAAGTGTTGGGATGCTTGAGCCGAGGTAACGTCGGAAAGGCCACTCATGATCGATGTTCCATACCATGGGCTTTTGTCGAATGTCTTTTCAATCATTCGAACAATACGGGAGATTTCGGGATCCATAATAGGTGCGAGTTGGTATTTAGCAATCTATAACTCTCTGAATTTGATCGAAAATATCTGGTCGAATGTTGCAAGCTTGAAACCTGTAGCCTGCAACTTGCAGCCAATTTGAATATCCCTTAACAGAATAAACGGGTTAGGTCAGCATTCCGCCGTCCACCTGAATCACCTGGCCCGTGATATATGAAGATAAGTCAGACGCGAGAAAAACGCACGCGTCGGCGACATCTTCCGGCTTCCCTCCTCGTTTTAACGGAATAGCATCTCGCCAGGATTGCACCACTTTTTCATCCAGCTTGCCCGTCATCTCGGTTTCTATGAAACCAGGAGCAATTGCATTGGATCGAATGCCTCGTGAACCCAATTCCAAGGCTATAGATTTAGTAAAACCAATGATTCCCGCCTTCGAAGCGGCGTAGTTTGACTGTCCTGCATTTCCTTTGAGGCCCACCACAGAAGTCATATTGATGATTGAACCGCTCTTCTGTTTCATCATGGGCTTGCAGGCCGCCTTGACTGTGTTGAAGCAGCTTTTAAGGTTTACCTGTATGATTTTGTCCCAGGCTTCTTCCGTCATGCGAAGCAGTAGGTTGTCCATGGTGATGCCGGCGTTGTTGACCAGGATATCCAGTGATCCAAATTCCACGACCACATCAGCAATCAGCTTGTCCGCCTGACCAAAATCTGAGGCATCGGAGCGGTACCCCTTTGCCTTAACACCCATGGCAGCAAGTTTAGCTTCCAGCGCCTGACCTTGCTCAACACTTGACAAATAGGTAAAAGCCACGTTGGCACCTTGCTCAGCAAATCGGAGAGCGATGCTCCTTCCAATTCCTTTTGAAGCGCCCGTAATCAACGCTGTTTTATTCTGAAGAAGTTTCATTCCGTAATGGATTTTGGGTTCAAAAAATTGAGTTATCGGGTAAAAATAGCGTTTTTCATTTGATCCGTTTCACGGCTATCTTTGGCAGAAACATTAACGACTGTATGGCAAATTTTGACCTTATCGTAATCGGCTCCGGTCCTGGTGGGTATGTAGCTGCTATCCGGGCATCGCAGCTGGGCATGAAAGTGGCCGTAGTAGAAAAAGCAGAGCTCGGTGGCGTTTGCCTTAACTGGGGATGCATCCCAACAAAAGCCCTCCTCAAGAGTGCCAACGTTTTTGAATACTTGCAGCATGCGGCAGACTATGGCATCCAGGTAAAAGAGGCTACCCCTGACATGGCAGCGATGGTCAAGCGGAGTCGCGATGTTGCGGCGGGCATGAGCAAGGGGGTACAATTTCTCTTTAAGAAAAACAAAATCGAACAACTTAATGGTCACGGTAAGTTGAAAAAAGGCGGTAAGGTTGAAGTCACTGATGCAGCGGGAAAGAAAACGGACTACGAAGCCAAGCACATCATTGTGGCTACAGGCGGGCGGTCGCGGGAATTGCCGGCGATGAAAATTGACGGAAAGAAAATCATTGGGTACCGCGAAGCCATGGTGCTTCCTAAGCGCCCGCACCGCATGCTCGTCGTGGGTTCGGGTGCTATCGGAGCGGAATTCGCTTACTTCTACAATACCATCGGCACAGAAGTTACAATCGTGGAGTTCCTGCCGCGCATTGTGCCTGTGGAAGACGAAGAAATTTCAAAAGCGCTGGAAAAATCGTTCAAGAAAGCAGGCATGACGATTCATGTCAACTCAGAAGTAACTAAGGTGGATACTTCCGGTACCGGATGTGTTGCTACGGTAAAGACACCGACGGGCGAAATAAAAATTGAAACTGACATTGTCCTCTCTGCAGTAGGAGTTACAACCAACTTGGAGAATATTGGTCTGGAAGATGTCGGCGTGAAAACCGACAAAGGAAAAGTTATCGTCGATGATTTTGGAAAAACGAATGTGCCTGGCGTTTACGCCATCGGCGACATTACCCGTGGTCCTGCGCTCGCACATGTTGCTTCGGCGGAAGGGATTGTATGCGTCGAAAATATTGCGGGCAAAAAACCGGAACCTATCAATTACAATAACATCCCCGGCTGCACCTATTGCTCACCGGAGATTGCGTCTGTTGGCTATACGGAGGAAGCCGCGAAGAAAGCCGGCTATCAGATCAAAGTCGGTAAGTTCCCCTTTTCGGCTTCCGGTAAAGCGAAGGCTGCTGGTGCTTCAGATGGCTTCGTAAAATTAATTTTTGACGCCAAGTACGGCGAGTGGCTAGGAGCTCACTTTATAGGTGCGAATGTCACCGAGATGATTGCGGAAGTTGTTGTTGCCAGAAAACTAGAAACCACCGGTCACGAGATTATTAAGTCAATCCATCCTCACCCGACGATGAGTGAGGCCATCATGGAAGCGGCGGCGGCTGCGTATGGGGAGGTTATTCATTTGTAGAAGATTAGAATACAGAATAGTAAATCAGAAATTTAAGTGTCCGGACATACTTTACTATTCAAGATGCTTTATCCGGTAAGCATTAATCTACCAGCTCAGTAACAGTCGTTTATCCCAAATTCAGGGGCCCTCAAAGCCCAAAACGTTTACTAGTCGACCGTTTGCCCTATTCTGCAATTCTTCCGGTATCAATGCCAGCGTCTCCCATTCGGACAAAAGGACCGGACCATGAAAATGTTTCCCTTCAAATTTTATCACCACCGAGCGCGGGTGCTTGGCGTTCTCCTTGTTCTTAGCCTTCTGGGGTATTTCCTCCTGCGGTTTCTTTTTGGGGTCATTTGAGAGAGAATGAATTTCAAGTTATTTGTCGAATGTCGAAATGTGGCTCTGCCCTTATTAAAGGGGTACTTCAACATTTGGAATTCAAAATTCGCTTTTCAACTCTTTTTTTGCGTCGTTTTCATCAATCCTAAGCAAAACCATACATACGACAGGGTCATCTTCTCCAAATGGTGAATGATAGACGCACCCGCTGCACCTTTGCTTGGCTAACTACTGGATATGAAATATGTGTTGATGCTTGCTGTCTGCTTCCTGGCCCACTCCTCTTTCGCTGAGGAAAAAATCCACGGTTTTGTAAACGAAGTCGTTGATGGGAACACCATCCTGATCCGAACAACTGACCGCGAAGAGTACAAAGTATTGCTTCATGGCATAGACAGCCCCGACTCCGGTCAGCACTATGCCGAGCAATCAAAGAAAATGCTGCAACGTCTCTTGTTGAACAAGTGGGTCACCATTGTCTTTCACGGGAAAGACCGGACCGGAAACCGACTTGGAGAGATTCAAATCGATGGGGCTCCCGATCCGCGCCATGAATTGCTTAAGGCGGGGCTCACATGGACGTCGGAAAAAGTCTTGATCCCGGAATTGGAGGAGATCAAAGATGAAGCCCGTCAAAAGAATCTCGGACTGTGGCAGGAGGCTAATCCTACACCGCCTTGGATGTACAGGAGACAGCAAACGATGACAGAGGCGAAGAGCAGTTAAGAAGCAATTGGCTGTATGTAATTTGGTCGTTTGGGAAGTCAGGGTTTGACTAAATCAATGATCTCGTTACACAAAGTCGATCCCATGGCCTCTCAAATTTCTCCTTAGATACAATTTCTCCCCGTATCTGTCGTTCACGTGGAACGATGCAACAACTACGCCTTCTCTGTCTACTGGTTTTCTTTTCCATGGTAACGCTGGCCGAGGCACAAACTGAGTTGCCTACTTCCCGTGAGCCTGGGCGTAGACAAGGCGTCCATAGTCCGCAGCACATGAAGTCAGTAAAGCGGAAAAAACAGAAGGTGCAACATACGGCTCAGTATGAATTCTACGAGCGCGTTGAGCAAGTCGCGAAAGAAAAACAGAGAATTCTAAAATACCTCTCACGACCTCAGTTCGCTGACCATCG
>JANPES010000283.1:0-3505 GCA_031423035.1 Cyclobacteriaceae bacterium
GCCCCCGCCAACAACTTCATCAATCCCGCCAACTCCTCATCCTTCGGCGGACCCAGCACATGCACGCGGATAGCAGATTGGGGAATCCCGGGTATGGCCATCAGGTCACCCGGAGAAAGATATTCCGCCTTATTCTTTCCAATCGTTTTCAGGATCTGAATTCCTTTGGCCGGGAGTTCCGGCGCGGCGCCGAAAAAACCCATCACTTCGTTGATCAACATATACGTGCTCGCCAGCTTCTTCGCTGCCGGCGTTGCACCCAACCGGCCACTTCTCGACTTGGCCAACTTCTCCATCTTTTTCGAGGCGTCGACAATAGCCTTTTTCAACTCCAGGTGACTATCGCCAATGCGTGTCGCCTGCTTGTTGCGCGGGTTGTCGAGCCAGGAAAGCCAAACTTGTTCTATGCCCATCTGTTTGAATTGAGCCTCCGCATGGACAAATCCGCTCACATGGTCATTGTGCTGATGGGTACCCACCACAATGTCCAGTTTGCCGCCCTTGATCTTTTGCTGAATATCACGCACCACCTCTTGCATGTGGGTTTTGGATTCATTTCCGTTTCGAAATGACCCGCAGTCAATTAGCATGTGTCTGACCGTTTGATCATGATTCAGGGTGAGCAGAAAGCAATCGCCCAACTCCCCCACTTTATACATTTTTATGTTGACGCTTGTTGCCATAACCATCCCTGGTTAGCGTGAATGAAAGTGAAGTTGCTTGAAGCTGATGTTGTTCTTCTCATTCGGCTTGGGCTCATAGGTCTCCAGGTTCATGGAGTAATCCTCACTGCCGAGCTGAAACTCAACTTGCTGAACAAACCGCCGCTGACTCCGGACGTTCTTGGTGATGGCATATTCGACCTGATTCAAGTTGTCCAGACTCAGGATCAACATGCATCCGCCGCGAAAGACAATCTCGGTCTTCTGCTTTGATCCCTTGCCCGGCGCAGGTTCAAGGCGTATTCTTACCGTTTGTGAAAGCGATATGATAACCTGCTGGATTTGTCTCCCCTCGCGCCCTACACGGTAGGCAGGTCTGATTTTGTGCACCTCCAGCGGAGGCGGCTTCACCGGGTATTGCCTGCCCTGGTATTCCAGCACGAACGGCTGCGAGGTAAGTCCAAGCTAACGCATCAGCGACTCCTCCCACTCAGAAACGTTGAACTTGGGGTTGGGCCCGCCCAGGAAGCCGTGCAGATCTCTTTGAAGCAATTGGCTTTCAATATGAATCTCCTTACGGTCTGAAAGCTGTACGAGTTTCATGATGCCTGTCTCCAGCTGCCCAGCGATATTCCTGAAAGCAGCAACCTCATTTGTGCTGAAGTTTGGCTTCGACCAGCGCAGGCTCTCCACCGACATGGTGTTTACCCGCTCGGGGAAAATGCCCCTTGCCCGGAACGCCTCGATCAACGCGATCCGGTACCCGTTTTCATCCTCGGGGGCAACATCGAGGTCGGCGGTAATCAGCGCCCTCAAATAATTACCAAACGTGATATCAAACGGCGGACAATAGTCCAGTGCCCGGATACATATATGGAGTAAATGCTCGCCAATCTCGCAGGCCTCCGCCGCCAGTCGTTTGACCAGGTCGCGGTTGATGCTCCCTTGCGGAAGTATGCCGGTACCGCCCGTCGCAATTCGGACAAGATCTTGTGTTTTGTATTGATAGATTCTCTGGAATGCGTCAAAAACAGTGGCTACGAGGATGGCGCCGCGATCGTGTGGCTCCATAGTATTTTGGTATTCGGCAGGGTTGGGTTCAAGCTTTTCCCACTTTCCCGTCTTGCCATTCACTTTTCCAATCGCACCGCGCAAGGCGCCACGTTCATTTTCGAGGGCCTGACCAAACTGCGTTGCCAGTTCACCCAACACACTGTAGCGGTCCAACCTCCCCTGCGTGTTCTCCAACTGATGCTCTACAAGTTCGCGGAAAGTAAATCGCTGGAGCAACGCCACGATGTCCGAAAATCCCTCATGAAACGCGCCCACATCGGGGTTCGTGTCCTCAATAAACCGATTGTGAATGGAGTCTAGGATGGCGTGCGTTGCTTCATGGGCCACCACATCCGGCGACAAACAAGTAAACACAACGCCTCCCGGATAATTGGTTCCCTGGATTTGATTCGCCGCTGTAAAATAACCGAAGAGCAAAGCGACTTTTTCCTGGTCATAATAGGCATTCGAATCACGAAGCGCGTGTGGATAAATTCTCAGCTTGCCCACGTACTCGCTGGCAAACCGTGTCCTGCCATTCTTGATGACTGGAAAAGTCCGTGAACGCCAGGTGATCTTTCTGCCCAATGCATGCTCGAAATGTCTTATGGTTTTCATCACCACCGCATACACGAGTTGCTGATGAAACTGCGGGTTGCCCTCGCTCGGCGGCAGGCCACCCTGGGCAAGAACATGAATTGCATTCAGGTCGACCGGCTCATAGTAGCACGCACTTGCCGGGTCGACATCAATAACTTCCAGGTACTCTCCGACGGGCCCCGGGTCGAGGTTTTCCCAAAGCACCTTGTAGTTCACCTCGTTGATCGTCATCGTACTCAACTGCGTACTAAAGCCCGGATCGAGGGCATAGCCCCGAAGGTGACGATAATAAGGATGCGCTGATTTCGATTCTTTTTCCATGTGCGACAACGTCAGATGAATCACGTTAAGATAAACAAAGCCAAGTTCCCTCTTCAAATTAAGTAGGAGTTTCTGCTAGGCCATTTGCCAACCACTGAAACCCGCCCTCAGAAAGAAAACCGTACTGGAAAGCGACGCACCAAACCCCCAATAATCCCCGTCATTCCGCCTGCCCGCCATAATGAAATGTAGGCGGGAGCGAAGCGAAGGAACCCCCTCTGGGGCGCGTGTTCCGCCAGAGCAATCTGCCTCTGGCGCGACGTCTGCCTACGGATACCTTCGGCAGATAAATCTGTGACGCGTGCTCAACCAGTCCTTCATACGAAGCATTAATGCCACTACCTGTCAATTGAAAACTAATCAAGCCAAGTAACTCAACCTCACTCAATCCATTGCCACCGTTTAGTTCCGGGCGGAAGTATAAGACAATCACTCAGGATCATCTTTCACTTTGACTATTTGTGGCATCAATTCTTCGCTTTCGATACCCGACCGGCACGCCTGCCCGCCCGTAAGCCTCTGAAGGTGGGCGTCCGGAGACGCCGCGCCAGAACCATGGATGAACACGCGCGCTAGATGGGGGAAACGTAATTGCCACGGATGGCACGGATGGGCACGGATAAAATAACCGATCACGTTTACTTCTTCCCCGCCAGCCCATCATCTTGTTCCGGATGGCTCACCTCGTCAGCATCCACCCCTGCGAATGCCTTTGTCAACGCCACCGCGATCCAAATAAACGGCTTGCCCAGATTATCGACAATGATCCTGACCTGTTTGGGGCTGAACATGTTGCCCAGCCGTGGACCGAGATCAACATTCAGGCGCTTAATATTCCGCATGAGGGTCTTTGTCGAAAAGCGGTAATG
>JANPES010000284.1:0-2638 GCA_031423035.1 Cyclobacteriaceae bacterium
GTTGGTTTCTCGTCAATTTCCTGATCATTCGTGAAAAAGAGAGAAGAGTCGGAGAGCAACATCCCAATCCGGTCGGCTGTATAAACTGAATAGGAGGCAAGCTTGAAATAAAATTCCAGCCGATAGCGCTTGCCTTTCAGAAGTGGATCGGTAAGCTCACCCCGGATGTATTCCCGGTAGCTCCTCGGTTTGCTGTTGGGCCTGCTCCAGACATACAATCCGGCATAGGCGACTCCTGAATGTGCATTTGATTCACCCGCCCAATTAAATGGAACATCGCAATCCCCCCAGCTGCACTGGTTGAAATAGTCCGGAGTTCCCGTATTGGCCGACTTCCATCCTGGCAAGCTAAAGTCTCTGCTGCTGGCGCTAAAATTGTTCGGACAGCGATTGCGCTCCTCAAAACCCGGGTTGATTACCAGGTTCTGGCTAGTGACGGGGTGAACCAATCCAAAGACAGCCGCGATAATCAGGCCGTACTTCCTCATGAATCCTATTTATAATAAGTGATCTCAGCCCTGAATCTGGGCTCAGCGGATCCGAGACGATCAAAGGCAGACTTGGATATGAAGATCAGGATGCCTGCATCAGCGATCGTTGGAGGTCCGATAACGCGCACAAACACCTCCTGGTTGCTTGTCAGATTCCTGATCTTGAGAATTGTTCCAGACTTGATGGTAGCATGCTGCGCCAGGTATTTTCTATTGCCCTCAGTTCCTTCCAGGAGAGCGGCAGTTCCGGTTTCCTTCAGCTCATTGGCAGCGCTCAATCCCTCTGAAACTCGTACTGGATCTGACGGAACCAGGATTGGAACTGTGGCCGGCGTAGAAGAAGGCGCCACGGACGGAGCAATTGTGGCTCCGGGCACAGGTGCAGCGACACTCAGAACCTGCCCGATCTTCAGTTCGGAGCCAGCGAGGCTATTCCACTCCGTTAGCTGAGTTACTGTCATGCCATACATGCGTGCAATTGAGTAGAGCGTTTCTTTGGGTGCCACCGTATGCGTCTTGGCCGCCGTGTGCTCAGCCACCACTTTGATGTCTGCAGCCGGAGTCACGGACTTTTGCCGAATTAGTATCTCCTGTCCGACAGATAAAGGATTGTCCTTTAAGTTGTTCCACGCCCGAATATCATCTACCGGGACATTGTAAGTGCGTGCGATGCTAAACAGCGTCTCTTTCGGAGCCACACGATGGACGATCCCATCGGCTGTCTTTGTAGTCACAGGCGGTTTTGCCTTTCCAACATAGGGTATCTTAAGTATTTGCCCAACCTCCAGGCCTGCGTCTGCAGTGGGGTTCTGAAGAAGGATATCGGCAACCGTGGTACCGTACCGCTTGGACAAGCTATATAAGGTCTCCTTCTCTCCTACCTGGTGGACAACAAATGGCTTTCCATTGATCATCTCGGTACGTAGAGAATCGCCCTGAAGCAAACTGGCAAGCCCGAATAGCAACACCTGAAACATATCTCCTTTATTACGTCGAAAATTACCACTTCCACAGGCCATCCCACAACCCCAAGGCGTCGAATTACTTAGTATTTTTGTAAAAAATCATGCACATGAACGTTCTTTGGTTGACCATTATTCTCTCTGCAGCGATGCTGGGTAGCCTGCACGCACAAAACAAGTCGAAGGTCATGGTGATGGAGATCAAGGCTGAAATCGACCCGCGCATGCTGCGGTATGTCAAATTAGCCCTCGAGCACGCTGAATCGACAAAGGCAGATTATGTAATCGTCGAAATGGACACCTATGGAGGCGTTCTTACAGACGCGAAGGAAATCGTAGACGCAATTATGGATTTTAAGAAGCCTATCTGGGTTTATATTAACTCTGATGCCGCCTCGGCTGGCGCTCTTATCTCCATAGCCTGTGACAGCATCTATATGTCGCCGGGTGCAAGCATCGGGGCTGCCACAGTTGTGGAGGGCGCCGGTGGCCAGGCTGCTCCCGATAAGTATCAGTCATACATGCGGTCCATCATGCGCGCCACGGCGGAAGAAAACGGGCGCGACCCGCGGATTGCTGAAGGGATGGTAGATGAGAAAATCGTTATTGACAGCGTCAAGCAAGCAGGAAAAGTCATCACATTTACCACAACCGAGGCGATAGAAAACGGCTACTGCGAAGCTAAGGTCGAGTCTATCGAAGAAATTCTTCAGCGAAACAAAGTCGCCAACTACGAGATCGATCGATTCAAACTAGGGCTCGCGGAAAGAATTATTGCCTTTTCTTTGAATCCATTCATCAGTGGGTTGCTTATTCTGATTATTATCGGAGGAATCTATTTTGAAATGCAGACACCGGGCATCGGCTTTGCACTGCTGGCTTCGGCGATCGCCTTGGTGCTCTACCTGGTTCCTTATTACCTCAATGGGCTCGCCGAAGTGCGCCTTGCGCAGCGTTTGTGAGACCTCAAGAATCTCACGTTCACCAGCCAGAAAGACCAACACATCTGGTGCGGCGCGCAGGTCGGAACGCTGCCGGTCTTCTGCAATGATCATCGTTACTACATCGCGGATCTGTTCATCCAATGGCTTCGGCTCGGCGTCCGTTTCGGAAGCCGTTGGCACATACACCAGGTCCACCGGATACCCACGACCACCGATCTCAAGCACGGGCGCATCGCCGACC
>JANPES010000285.1:0-22884 GCA_031423035.1 Cyclobacteriaceae bacterium
CGAGCAACTTGCTGACCGTGCGGAAAAATTGGGGATAATTTTCAGGTCAAGGATGAATATCTTAAAAAGCAAAACGAAGCTTATATCGTTGGTTCGGGGGAAAGGCCTCTTAAATGCAATTGTTATTAATGATTCACCGGAAAGTGATACAGCCTGGAACCTGTGTTTGAAATTTGCTGAGAATGGGCTTCTTGCGAAACCTACGCATGGAAATATTATTCGCCTGGCGCCACCGCTCGTGATAACCGAAGAGCAGATTCATGAATGCTGCGATATCATCGAGCGTTCAATCCTTGGGTAACTTGATTCGATGGATGTGGTTGGTCGCGTAAGCGAAGCATAGCCCGATGAAAACCAGGCCGGTCATAATAATGGGAGGCAAGAACATAAAGTTAAGCATCACTAAAAAAGACACGCCAAAGACAACAAGGTTGATAGAAGTCAGCCCCTTCATAATTTGAGGTGAAATATTTTTCTGAACCAGGTAGAGGTTAATCATTCCCCCCAAGAGGTACAATAAGGAGTAGCAAGCACTGAGGCCGGTGTTCAAATCGGCTGTTGTGGGATGAAAGTAAGGCCCCATATCGGGCCGATAGGTTGTCATTAGTTCGTTCAACTGGCGTTCGGTTTCATTGATCCCGCTGGTTGTTCGGAAAAAATTCAGCGCGTGAACAGCTGACGCAATTAATTGAAGAGCGGCCGTGGTCCTTAGCCAAAATGGGTAACGATTGCCCATAAATCGAATTTGTCTTTCGAATCTAAGAAAAAATTGGACAATATGGAAAGGGACATGACCACTGTCAGGGGGCTGCATTCAGGTTTCTGACCCCTGCCGCCCAATATAAAGTTGCCTTTAGTTTTTCATAATCAGCTTTCAACTTGAGAAGCTTAGTTTGAGATTGTATAAGCTTTTCCTGCTGAACGTTTATCTTGAAAAGGTCGCTTTCGCCCAACTCAAGGTTCATCAATTCTGCACGCAAGAGTTGCTCATAGTTATAGACCATTGCTGTTTGCTGAACCAAGATCAGGTTGGTGTTGGTAAGTTGATTGAACACTTGTTGCACCTGGTTAAGTATTTCACGTTCAGACTGCGTGCGCTCAAGTTCCGTACTGCGAATTTTGATTTTGGTTTGACCCAACTTGGCACGCTCCTTTCGGAGCAGAATAGGGATGGAAAAGTCAACACCAAATTTGTAGTCCGATCCCAACTTGAAAGACTGAAAGCTCCCTTCCGGACCGATTGGCTGATTTAGGAAACTGTAACTCAAATCCAGTCTCGGCTTAAGGTACTCCACCGCCAGTTTTCTTTCCACTTCCAGTTGGCTAAGCTTAATGTTGATTTTCTGCAAGTCGGGATGATTTTGACGCGCCAAAAACTTGAGCTCCTGAAGTGTCTGCAGGCTCAGCAGCTGATCTTCGCCAGGCACCAGAATTGGGGCTACTGAAGGCATAAGCAGCACCGGGGATTCCTGAGCATCCCACAGGTAGTTGGAAATGCGGATTCCTTGATTGAGAAATTCCAGATAGGCCTCTTGTCGTTCGATGAGCCGTTGTTGAAGCGTGATTTTGGATTGCACGGTATCAATCGCAGAAGCTTCCCCTAAAGTAGCGTTTAGGTGAACGCGCCGGTAGACTTCCGATGCAATTTGTGCACTGTTTGTGAAGAGCCGATAGCTGTAGTATGCATAGTACCATTGCCAGTACTCCTTAGCGGCTTCCAGCAGGATTTTATTGATCAATTTGATCTGCTCGGCTTCAGCAAGTTTGGTGAATAGTTGAGCTTGCTTTACTGCAGCCCTGCGTTCGTCCGTAAAAAGTCCTCGACCTACTGGCAGACTGATTCCAGTTTGCAGTTGTCGGTAATTGTCTGATGCCGGTATACTGGATTCAGGATTAACGAAGGTCCCCTCACTATTTTCGATGCCAATTTTGGGATCGATAGGAAACCATATCGGGATGGTCAACGAAGCCATCCACTTGTTGTAATAATCCTTGTCCTGAAAGTCTTTCGTGCTGAGTTTTGATTCGAGTTTGGGATCAAAGGAGCCACGCGCAAGACGAACCTCCTGCTGTGCTGTTTCGCTTAGCAACCGGGCTTGCTTGACCAGTGGATGGCTTTCCAGCAGCGTAGCGTAAAAGTTTTCAATAGAAAATCCCTTTACCGTATCCGGGAGAAGTAACAACGAATCGATTGAGGGCTGAGCGAATCCGGCCACGGAAACGCACATCATTCCGAGTAGCAAAATACGGATTGACCTGATCATTCGTTTGCTGGAGAAGAGTCCTTCTTCGGCTTAGTCGCTTCCTTGTCTTTTTCTGGTGAGGAAGAAGGGGGCTCCGCATACAAGCTCGCCGGGAACCCATTGAGTTGCCGCCAAAGTTCGTACCAAACTGGCACGCTGTCAAGCATCACCCAACCCATGGTTCCGCTTCCTATCCGGAGTTGTTTTGGCCAAGGTATGTCAGTCGTATCGGGCGTGACCAGGATGCGAAATTCTCCTGGGTGCGTGTTAACGTAATCGATTACCTGCACTATGCCGCCGAAAGTTCCTACTGAGATACTGGGCCAGCCGCTGAATTGAAGAGCCGGGAAGCCGTCGAATTCGATGCGGACTTTTCTGCCAAGGCTCAATAAGGGCACATCCATGGTGCGCACGTACATTTCAACAGCCCCATCATTGCTTTGGGGCATGATGGTGCACAACGGATCTCCTTCTTTGATGGTCTGCCCTATACCGCTCGCTGAGGCTTTGATGACATAGCCTGCCTGTGGGGCCAGGATGAAGTACTGCTGACTTCTGATTTCCATATTCACATACTCGTTTCTGAGTTTGGCCAATTCAGCCTGTGTTTCAAATTGCTCAGACAGCGTGTTATTAAGATCGGATTCGGCTTTATTAATTTTTTCTAGGTATTCCGACTGAACCCGTTGCACCTCAATTTCGGCGTTGATAAGGTCTGCTTCGCTCCCCTGGTACTTGTATTCGATATCCTGAAATTTTGTCAAGGGAATATTCCCGGCTTCGAACAGTTTCTTGTTGCGCTCATATTGATTCTTTGCATTACTGAATCGAACCCGTTCGCCCTCCAGCTTGGCCTTTGCTTGGTCAATCTTGTTTTGCATGGCGTCTTCCATCGATTGAATTTGTCGCTGTAAGGCCATCGATTTTTGATTCTTTGAGAGCAAGCTTTGCTCTTTCGATTGGATGACCTGCCTCAGGCGTAGCAACATTTCCGGGTCAAAGTATTTTTCTTTGACCTCGCTTAGAACTGCGATGGTATCCCCGGCAGCGACAAACTGACCTTCACTTATACTCCACTTTTGAATGCGACCGGCAATGGTAGTTTCAATTGTTTGGGGCCGGTTAGCCGGAGAGAGTGCCGTTAGTTTTCCTTTTCCATGAATATTCTGTTGCCATGGAAGAAAAAGAGCTAAGCCTAGGCCTAGACCAAGCGCCATAAGAATACGGGCGAGACGCTTTCCGCCGTTGGGCGTTTGAAGCGTTCGTAGTGAGTAGAATGCCTCGGGAGGCAAATCTTTGTCAATGGAATTTTTTGAAATCTTCAGCATGGTCAGTCAATAAATTTTTTGATCTGGTCATTCTTCATCAGTTCGGAAAATGATCCGATGGATAAGATTTGTCCCTTTTCCATGACTAAGATCCGGTCGCACGCAGCCATCACCATGGGGTCGTTCGAGACGGCGATGAGTGTCCATGGATTCGCAGGCTGAGTGATTGTTTGTATCAGCGATAATTTTTCTGCCCGGGCGAACCCACTGAAGAAATCATTCAGGACCATCAATTTTGGCTGCTTGGTGATACACCGGCTCAGGATCAGTTTTTGAATCACCGTATCTGAGAGTCCTTTTCCGCCACTCAGGA
Source organism: Cyclobacteriaceae bacterium (assembly GCA_031423035.1). Taxonomy (GTDB): domain Bacteria; phylum Bacteroidota; class Bacteroidia; order Cytophagales; family Cyclobacteriaceae; genus ELB16-189. The sequence continues at coordinate 3,885 of JANPES010000285.1, forward strand.
CATGCGTGCTGAGCCCCTCCGGAAGCGCATTTATTGTATCGGCCAGTCCAACACTATGCAATGCGGCAAGGACCCGGTCGGCTGAAGCGTAGGCGTTTCCAACAGACAAGTTCTCCAGAATCGTTCCATCAAATAGATCCTCGGCGCTGATATTTTTTGCAATCTTTTCGCGGAGATGGGCCAGGTCAAGGTCGCGCAGCGAGTACCCATCGAGGGTAACGGCCCCGGTGAAATTGGTGTATAGGCTTGTTAAGATATTCGTGAGTACAGTCTTACCGCTTCCTCCAGGTCCTGAGATACAGATTCGTTCGCCGGGAGCGATCGAGAGATTGATATTGGTCAGGGCCTGTTTTCCATTCGGAAAAGTATACGAAAGGTCACGCACGTGAATCTGAAATCCCTTTTCATGCTGTGGCTTAATATCAAGCCCTCCGGCGCGTTCAATCGGGAGATCCGTAACATGGGCAATTTTATCTACGGCAGTGAGCAGATCATACACTACATCCATGTACATAATGATTTTCTCTACAGAGTTGATGATAAGAATGATCACGATTTCGGATGCGACGAGCTGCCCCAGGGTGATTTCCCGCTCCACCACCAGCAGTGTACCGGCAATGAGCATGCCGCCGACTATCGTAGCTTTAAAGAATATTATGAATGTGAATTGAGTCAAGAGGGTATTGAAGTGGATGGTGCGATGTTTCAGGTACCCGTTGACATTGTAATCCGTCTTTCTCAATGGCAGATCTGTTGTTCCGCCCAGCTTGAACGATTGCATGGCTCGACCCAATTCCTCCAGCCACTGCGCCACTTTGTATTTATATTTTGATTCTTCAATGGATGACCTGAGCCCGCGAGGACCTGTTGTATAGAATATCGCTGCCAGCATAGTAATCACCAACAAGCCAAAGAGAATAAAGAAGGGATGGTAAAGGGAAATCAGCAGTAGCCCAAAAGCAATCTGGATCACGGCAGAGGAAAGATCAATTAGCAACTTAGGCAAACCTTTCTGAACCGTCATCACATCGAAAAATCGATTGATTAATTCAGGAGTATATTTGCTGTTCAGGGCCTCCATGCGCAAACGGGGAATCCGATATGCAAATTCGAGTGCTGCCTTAGTAAAAACCCTCCGCTGGAGAAAGTCCACCATGCTGATTTGCACGATTTGAAGACCTCCGGCCACCAATACGCCCACAATGACCAGACCGATCATGACATATACCGAACTGAAGAATACACCGCCTGAAATCAGTTCGACCGTTGTTTGAATACCCAAAGGCAAGGCCAGGCTGACAAACCCTACGAGCAAAGCATAAAAGAGAATATAGAAAATCTCTTTTCGTTCGGTGTTCAGCAGACGGGCCAGACGCCTGACAGGGCTTAGCTCCTCTTCATCTGCTACCGTTGAACTTACGGGACTCTCATAGATTACACTGGCCAGGCAAATCACCCGGCCTTCTTCATTTCTTGCGAATGTTGCCAGTATGGTGTCGTCAAGCTCAACATCGCTATTGGTATCGGCTGACATACGGATGCCTTTGTATTTCCCGTTTTTGGGCTGCCACAGGATTGCCAACAAGGAGCTTCCCTCTTCTGAAAAAGTAAGAACCGGACTCACCTGGCTTAACAAAAAATCCCCCATGCCGGAAACCGGAATTGTTTGTTTGAGGAAAATGATGCGCGCGGGATTTCCAGCTTCAATAAGGTCTCGTTCAAACTCTGGAAGATCGGATTTGTTGTATGTCCGGTTATTCATCTCAACGGGACGCAGGTCATGGAGATTAAGCCCATGCTTCTGGGAGATTCCGATTTCCCGAATGATCCTGACAATGGAAAAGTTGGTAAGCATACTATTTTCTTAAGACGCCAAAAACGATCGATTCAATAAAAGCCTTTAATTTATTATGTTGTTCGGCAACGGGTAGCTGTTTTTCAATATTGGATAGCGCCGGAAGATGTTGGCTGAAGAATAGTTGCTCATTGGCGGCAAGTATTATTGTGCTTATCAGTGAATTGGGAAATGGATAGTCCGGCGCGATTTCATGGATGTAGCCTGAGATTTTCTTCGTTAAGCTTTTTAGGCCGCCGAATAGGCCGGCCTGATTGTCGTCATCCACCCATTTAGTAAGGTAGGTCTTTTCCAACTCACCGACGACAATCCGATGAAGAGCCTCTTCATCGACATGTTGGAAGGTCGGGTCATACTTCTTCTCTTCGGTGATCACGCGGATAGCGACCCGGAGCTTTTCCACAGGATTGGGCAGGCTCGTTGTGGCCAGGTCCAATCGATAATCCATCCAACTCCAATACCATGCGATCATGTAGTGGAGCAGCCGGTGCTTATTTTCAAAGTACCTGTAGATTGAAGGCTCCGTGGAACCAACCTCCGCAGCTAGCTTCTTGAATGTGAAATGTTCAAATCCAAGGATATCAATCAATTCTATGCCCTTTTCAATGATCTTCTGACCCAGAATCGTGGTTTGAGGATCACGCAAGTAGAGACGCTCATTCAATTTGAAAGTAAGTTGGCTCATTCAGATATATTTACTTGCAAATTTAGTAGTAATACTATCATACTTACAAATGAAATAAACTGTATTTGTTTACCTGAATAAAAAAAGTGCTAGAATGTCTCTCTTATGAGGATATAGCCTCCCATAATCAGGATCATCCAGCCAAAAGATTGCTTAAGGTTGATTCCGCTAAAGCGATTTGAATAGAAATTACCAATAAAGATGCCTGCGATAGCCAAACCGGTAACTAAAAAGAGAAAAGGCCAGTCCATTGAGTAGTTGAGCATATCCCCAAAAAACCCCACCAGGGAGTTGATGGCTATGATGAATAGGGAAGTCCCAACTGCTGTTTTGAAGGGAAGTCCGGTTAGAAATACCAAAGCCGGAATGATGAGAAAGCCTCCGCCAGCACCAACAAGGCCAGTCAGAAACCCAATAAGTGACCCCTCTAGGATAACGAGCCAAGTTCTAAATCTTTTCCTTTCAGAGATGATCTCATTTTTCCCGCGAATCATGGGAAGTGAGGCAAAAATCATCAGGATGGCAAAAAGGCCGAGTAGCAGGAGCCGTTTGGTAAGGAGAAAATCACCAAGGACCAGGACTTCATCAGGGATAATAGGGATAATCCATTTCCGTGTGGAAAAAATAGCCAGGATTGAAGGAATCCCAAACAAGATTCCCGTTCGAAGATTTACTAGGTGGTCGCGGTACTTGGGCACTGAACCAATCAGGCTAGTTACCCCTACGATGAAAAGGGAGTACGCAGAAGCCCGGACCGGCTCTACGTCAAACAGATAGACCAATATGGGAATTGACAAAATGGATCCACCGCCACCCAGCATGCCAAGGATCACGCCTATGAAAATGGAAGCGATGTATCCAACTATTTCTGCTTCCATGGGTGGTGGATTGTTTGGACTAACGCATTCTGTCAAACTCTGCAATGAACGCATCCGGGTACTTATTCACAATGGATGCTTTGAACTTGTCGGCTTTCCCACGTGAAGAAAAGGGGCCCAATATGAGCGCGTAGTATTTTGTACCATTTACATTCTTCACTTGAACTGTGACTTTTTTCTTGTACGAGTTTTTCAGGTTGTCAGCAAGCCGCATGAGGTTTACCAATTCCTGATAGGTTCCGATCTGAACGCCGTATCCTCCTGGGCGCAAACGCTTGATTTCAAAATCATAAAATTCTTTTTCATCGATTTCAGCAGACTCCATGGTCCTTACTGGTAGGTTGTTTTTTCCGTCTCCGGCATCCAGCACCTGCAGACTTACCTCGGCAAGTCCCTGGTTGACAAACCCAAGTTTTTCAGCAGCTGATTTGGACAAATCGATAATCCGTCCTTCAGCATAAGGGCCCCGATCGTTGATGGTGACCTCGACGCTTTGTTGGTTGGCAACATTGGTTACCAGAACACGTGTGCCAAATGGAAGTGTTTTGTGAGCTGCGGTTAGCTTGTTGTGTTTGTATTTCTCGCCGCTTGCGGTTGGGCGCCCTTCAAACTTGTCCGCGTAAAAAGAAGCCTTTCCAGATTGATTTTGGCCTAAGCAAACAGCCAGCTTGAAAATGAGAAAGAATGCAATGAGCCCCTTCATGTGGTTGATTTTGTGAGATCGATGATCATAATTTTTTCTATCGGAACTATTTGCCGTCCAGACTAATTTCTCGTACAGACAGCGTTCCAAATATACGACTTGATAATTGCCTTTGTGGGGTTAAAGGCCGCTTTCCGGTCGCCGAGAAGAGGTCAATTGCCATATCCACATTTTCGTATACCTTTGACCGGCAAATAATCATTCCTAACTTATTTGCTATGGCCCTAGATCCTGCCAAGTTCCTTTTCGAAGCCCTTACTTACGACGATGTACTGCTCGTTCCCGCCTACAGTGAGATTCTGCCGCGCGACACCAGCACCATTACTCACTTGACGGAGAATATCCGGCTCAATATCCCCATATCCTCGGCGGCCATGGATACCGTCACCGAGTCTGCTCTTGCCATCAGCATTGCGCTGGAAGGGGGAATAGGGTTTATCCATAAGAACATGAGCATCGAGGAGCAAGCCGCGCAGGTACGTAAAGTCAAACGCTCACAGAGCGGTATGATCCTGGATCCAGTGACTTTGCGGATAAATTCCACGGTGCGCGATGCCGAAAAAATTATGCGGGAATTTAAGATTGGAGGAATACCGGTAATTGATGGGAATGGAAAACTCGTTGGCATTATTACGAATCGGGATCTCCGCTTCCAGAAAGACCTATCCATTCCTGTTGAAAGGATTATGACAAAGGAAAACCTGATTACAGCCCCTGAAGGGATCACTCTGGAAAAGGCTGCTGTGATACTTCAGCAGTATAAAATTGAGAAGCTCCCGATTGTTAATAAGAAAGGAAAGTTGACCGGCCTGGTTACCTACAAGGATATACTCAAGAAGAAGAACAAACCTAATGCCTGTCATGATCAGTATGGACGTCTTCGGGTAGGTGCGGCCGTTGGCGTTACTGCTGATATGGTTATGCGCATTGAAGCCCTGAAAACAGCCGGCGTTGATGTTATCAGTATTGATACCGCTCATGGGCATTCTAAAGGCGTTATCGAAGCGGCCAAACTGGTAAAGAAGAAGTTTCCGGCAATGGATCTCATCGTAGGTAATATTGCCACCGGCGAGGCTGCCAAAGCGCTCGTCAAGGCAGGGGCTGACGCGCTGAAGGTGGGTGTTGGACCAGGGAGCATTTGCACCACACGGGTAGTTGCCGGGGTCGGGTTGCCGCAATTGTCAGCCGTGTATGAGGCCTCCAAGGCGATCAAAGGATCTGGAGTCAAGATTATTGCCGATGGAGGGATTCGCTTTTCAGGAGATATTGCAAAAGCAATAGCTGCCGGAGCAGATAGCATCATGGTTGGGTCTTTGTTGGCCGGTACCGAGGAAGCACCAGGTGATGTGATTATTTACGAAGGGAGAAAGTTCAAATCCTATCGTGGGATGGGTTCGATGGAAGCCATGGATGACGGGTCAAAAGACCGGTATTTTCAGGATGCGGAAGACGATATCAAGAAACTTGTACCAGAGGGAATTTCAGGCCGTGTACCCTTTAAGGGCTTGGTCTCCGAAGTGTTATACCAGCTTGTTGGCGGCTTGAAAGCAGGAATGGGATATTGCGGAGCGAAGAATATCGAAAAACTCAAGCAAGCCAAGTTCGTTAAAATCACGGCAGCAGGCATGGTAGAGAATCACCCGCATGATGTGACGATAACTCGTGAGGCTCCTAATTATAGCAGAAAGTAGTTCCAAAACTCGATCTTAGCAGGTCTCTTCCGCAAGGGGTCCAATACACTGTACTGTGAAGACTAAAGCACTCGTGCGTATTTCTTTCCTGGGAGCCAATGTGGCCTGGCTTGTTATGGTCTTTTCAGACGTCACGCTTCTCTTCAGCGACTTGAAAGGACTGACCGCAGACATCCCGATCTGGTTGCCTAAAGTAATGATGGATGTCTATGTGATCAGCATCTACTACTACTACAAATTCAAAATTGAACGTGATGACTCGCTTAATTTTACGGATTTGCTGTGGCGCGTATTTGCCACGGGGTTGGTAGCGACGGTATTATCGCTTGCCTTACGACTTTTGGATTTTCTATTGGGCTCCACAAAACTCTCATCAAACATTTTCTTCATTGATGTTGAGTACCTGGTCAATTTGGGCCTTCTCATTAACTTTTTGATCGCTGCATTCATCTGCTGGAAGCGCCTGATTCTCTATCAAAAGTCGAAGTGGCTTATTCGGGGATGGGTAATGTTTGAGTTCGCCTTACTTGTCGTCCTGGTTTCTGATAGTATTCAGTTGTTCCAGGAGGAATGGCTGCTCACCCTGGTCAGTGTGTTGACCGGACTTCTTGCGCTTGTACTTTCCGCCAACATGAAGTGGGTTGCCTATCTCAACTTCCGACAAAAGTGGACAAGCTTGCTGCTTTTGCTGCTTTCGTTCTTTTACCTGGGCTACTTCTTCTATACAACGAACCGTTTTTCAGAGGAAATTGCGCTTCAATCAACTGCTTTTCTGGAGTTCAGAGGTCACGTATTCAATATGTATTTGTTTTCATTCGTTATGCTCTACAGCATTCTATCTTTCCTTGTTATCTTATTCAATTTGCCGACCTCTTCAGTATTTGAGCAGAAATTGGAAGAGGTCGTAAATTTTCAGCGAATCAGTCAATCGGTGCAGACCGAGCAAAGCGAGGAGAGTGTTTATCAAATCTTACTGGAGAGTTCTGTTAGTTCGGTTTTTGCGGATGCCGCCTGGTTGGAAATCAAGGGAGAACTGGAACAAGTCCGACTCCAGACACATAAAATTTCTGAGGCAGAGGCAAAGAGGATTCAATCTCATCTCAACGGCCGTAACGTAAAAGGCGTACTGGATCAAAGTACTGACCGTACCCGCAGCCTCTCAACACACCTGGCCAGCCTCAAAGGAATTCGATTTCGATCCCTGATGGCATTTCCTGTTCACGTGAAGGGTGAAAAAATTGGAACGCTGGCGTTGCTCAAGGAATTGCCGGACGGGTTCAATAAAGAAATGACGCAGATCGTATCCGCATTCGCCAATCAGGCGGGGATTTCTATAGAGAATTTCCGATTGATGAAGGAAGCTATCCAAAACGAGAGATATAAAGAGGAGCTCAAAATTGCTAAAACGGTCCAGAAAAGTTTGTTACCGAATACACTGGAAGCGGGCATGGATTTTGACATCGCAGCATTTTCAGAATCGGCGGATGAAGTGGGCGGCGATTACTATGATACAATTCGGATTAGCGAACAACAGGTTGGATTGATTATCGCCGATGTTTCAGGGAAAGGAACAACGGCGGCTTTTCACATGTCTCAAATGAAAGGAATATTTCATAGCCTTGCTCAACAGGCGCTGGATCCAAAGGAATTCATGGTCCGGGCCAACCAGGCACTACGTTACTGTCTTGAGCGAGGATCCTTTATTTCCGCAACGTACTTCGTTTTGGATGCCAGCAAGAAGAAAATCTTCTATTCGCGGGCAGGACATTGCCCTGTCCTGTTTTATCGTGCTGAAGTTGCAAGGTCAGTATACCTCGTAGACAAAGGGGCGGCGTTGGGAATGGTGAAGGGAAAAAATTATGACAATTATGTTGAGACCAATGTGATTGACTATGCTGTGGGTGACGTGATGGTCCTGTTTACCGATGGAATCACAGAGGCAAAAAGCAAGAAAGGCGAGGAATTTGGGCTTGAACGCCTGCAGGAAACCATGGCTGAAGTGGTGGCTAAATCCCCACGTGAAATGCAGGAGCACCTGATCAGTCAACTTTACGAATACACCGGTACAGAAGAAATTGACGATGACTACACAACCATGATTGTCAAGTTTAGGAAGTAAAAGAACATTAGGAAACCAAATCCGTTAACAAATCTATGGTCCACATCAAACGCTTACAGGAAGACGGGGCAGAAATTCTGGCCATCGTGGGCGAAATTGACGCCAGTTCTTCAATTGAGCTCGACCTCGCTATCGCCAAAAGTGTGGGAGAAGGGTTCACAAGAATCCTTGTCGACTGCCATGCCCTGGAATATATTTCCTCGGCCGGACTTGGCGTGTTCATGTCTTATATTGAAGAATTTCGAGACAAGCATATTACCATGGTGATGTACGGGATGAAAGAAAAGGTGACTAATACATTTCAGATTTTGGGTCTGGCGGACTTACTCCTTATTCGGGCTACAAAACAGGAAGCAAAGAAGTTGTTAAATGAATTATCGGCATAAGATCGGTTGTAGCCTTGAGAATCTGAAGGGCATCCGGGATTTCGTCCGGAAGGCCCTCAAGACACATGTGCCTTCAGAGGTCGTCTTGAATGAAATCATTTTGGCCCTGGATGAAATGTGCTCAAATCTCATGATCCACTCGCACCATTGTAATCCTGATCATTTTTTGGAACTCACCATCGACGTTCCCAATTCTGGTGAATTGGTATTCGAGATTATTGACGATGGAGCGATGTTCGATATCAATCAGTTTCACGAACAGGCCATTGATAACTTGATACATGAAAAGCGAAAGGGTGGCCTGGGTATCCGGTTGGTCAAATCTATCATGGATGACGTTCAATATCTGACGAAGAACGGCCGGTTTGTCTGCCGCATGTCAAAACAACTCAAATAGGTCCCTTTTGGGTATCCCGCGCGACCTCGTATTTTTGCACGTTCCAATTGATTCTAAAGGTGCGAATTAAACTATTGTTTTTTGTGTGGCTTGCCCTTGGGCAGGCAACTGCACAAACGGTTAAGGAGAACCCAACTCCACTTATACTTTTCTCGGTAAATGGGAAGTCGGTATCTACCGATGAGTTTACCTACCTATACCGGAAGAATCACCTTAAAAAGGAGGATTACAGCGAGAAGAAGGTAAATGAGTATATCGACTTGCTTGTCACTTTTAAGATGAAAGTTGCTGAAGCCATTATCCGCGGCTATGACACAACGGCATCCTATAGCAAGGAGCTCCGGTCCTACCGGAAGGAGCTCATAAAGCCTTATATAGGAGACAAAAGTCAAGTCGATCTTCTAGCGCATGAAGCGTATGAGAGAATGACGCTCGAAGTGCGCGCTTCCCATATTCTCATTTCTGCAAAGGCCAATGCGACGCCCGCAGATACACTTGCCTCATTCAGCAAGGCTATAGCTATCCGGGAGCGGATCCTGAAGGGCGAGGATTTTGCGCAGATTGCCAGGCAGTTTTCCGATGATCCCGGCGGCAAGACCAACGGGGGAGACCTGGGGTACTTCACCGCATTGCAGATGGTGTATCCGTTTGAGCAGGCCGCATACACATTGAAAACCGGAGAAATTTCCTTGCCAGTGAAAACGCGATTCGGCTATCATGTTATCAAGGTAACAGACCGACGAATTGCCCGGGGGGAGGTTGAGGTTTCTCATATTATTCTTCGCACAGGAACAGCTGATGATAAGAAAGTAAGAGCAAAGAGTTTTGAGATCTACGCTCAGCTGCAAAAGGGAAGGCCATGGGATGAACTCTGCAAAGAGTTTTCGGATGATCAGGCCACGCGCAACAGCGGAGGAAAATTGCGCCCGTTTGGTGTTGGGGCCTTGGCGGGTGTACCGGAATTTGAGGCGACGGCATTTTCACTACATAACCCAGGCGATATTTCGGACCCATTTCAATCATCGTACGGATGGCATATTGTGAGACTAGAGCGGAGAATTCCAGTTCCGCAATACGATCAGGTAGAAGAGTCCCTAAAACGCCGCATCAGTCGCGATGAGCGGCTTCAGTTGGCCGACCAACGTGTATTAACAGAAAAACTTGATGCATTTGGATTTTCGGAACAAAACCAAGCGAAAGAGGAGCTGCTCAACCTGGCTGACACAACGTTTACTCTTGGATTGTGGAAATTTAGAGGTAATAAAGCGTTGTTAGAACGCACACTTTTTTCCCTGCGTGAGCAAAACTATCTTGTATCGCAGTTCGTCTCCTATTTGATTAAAGAACAAAACAAAAGCACGCAATCTCCCCGAGTCTACATGGCTCAGCTATACGATGGATTCGTCATGCTGAAATTGGATGAGATGGAAGAAGACGATGTCATTCGACAGCATCCAGAATACCGGAATTTGGTTCAAGAGTATAGGGAAGGTATTCTCTTGTTCACCATCATGGAAAATGAGGTTTGGAACAAGGCTTCACAAGACACTACTGCGCTTCGCGCTTATTATGAGAAGAATAAGGAAAGGTATGAAGCGGGTGAACGCGTGAGGGCGCGCTTATTTTCAACAGATGATTCAGTGTTTCTGGATGTGATCAAGAAGAGGATGGCCTCCGGGGATTCAATAACTCGCCAGGAATTGAGGAAATTCAAGGCTGTTCAGGGCCCTCGCAATTTTGCGCCCGGAGAAAGCAAGGCTGTGGACCGAGTCGGCAAGGTGGTTGGCGTACATATAACCAAGGTCGAGGGCACGCTGTATATGGTTCAAATTGATAATTTAGTGCCTCCGGGCATCCGTACGCTCGAGGAGGTTCGATCACAGGTGATTTCTGACTTCCAGGATTATCTGGAGAAGCAATGGGTAGAAGCGTTAAGAACAAAATACCCGGTTCGGATCAATAGCAAGGGGAAGAAATTCGTTATTCGTGAACTAACAAAGAATTGAACCGCCTTATTCCATATCGACACTTTTTTCCATTATTTGTATTGATTTCGACCCTGATGGGAGGTTGTGAATTAATTCGTTGGAAGAACGATGAACCCGTCAAACCCCCTGGTCCGAGGCCCATTGCGCGAGTCAATGAACTGTTTCTATACGAAGATGAGTTGGTTGGAATCGTAGATCAGAAATCCACCGCCGATGACAGTGCGGCAAGGGTTACGGCTTATGTCAATAGCTGGATCCGTAAACAACTGATCATTCAAGAGGCGACTAAGCGAATGAATATTGACGAAGCGGAAGTTGAGCGGAAGGTGCTGGACTACCGCTACAGTCTGATTGCCTATGCATATCAGAATTTTTATATCCGGCAGCGCTTAAATGACACAGTCACGCTTCAGGAGATAACGGATTACTATAACGAACACTCAGACAATTTTGCACTCAAACAAAACATTGTGCGCGGAACGTACATAAAAGTGCCGAAGACAGCTCCTCGGACAAACAAAGTGAAGGACATGATATTCTCAACCAAAGATAAGGATGTGGAAGAGTTGCGTTCTTATTGCCTGAGTTTTTCTGCTGCTTATCATTTAGGTGATAGCCTATGGATTGAGTTTGATAAGTTAGTTGTCAATTCTCCGATTGCTGAGATCCCAAACAAGATTCAATTTCTCAAGACTAACCCGTATTATGAGACAGCGGATGTTGAATACTTTTACTTCCTAAAGGTCGATGATTATACGATTTCTGACAATGTGTCTCCGCTCGAATTCGTTAAAGAAGACATTCGAAATATTCTGTTAAACAAAAGAAAAGTAGAACTTGCGCGTGCTTTGGAAGACGAAGTGTATGAAAATGCAGTCAAACAAAAGAATTTTGAGATTTATAACCATTAGCCTACTGCTTCTCGGGGGAGTGCAAGCCTGCCTTTCGCAAGAAAGCAGCGGATTCCTTGCTGACAAAATCATTGCCAAAGTGGATAACTACATTCTCCTCAATTCTGAGTTTGATGGGTCATATCAAAACTACCTCTCCAGCGGGGGGCGCCCTTCTGAGGAGTCCCGGTGCGGTGTGTTTAGTCAATTGGTAATCAATAAACTCCTGGTGGCAAAGGCGGAAATAGATTCGGTCATAGTAACGGACCTTGAGGTTGATAACAATACAGACCAAAGGATGAACATGATTCTCCAGAATTCCGGAAATTCTCCGGAGCAGTTGGAGCGGACTTATGGTAAAACGCTGGAGCAAATTAAGCTGGAGCTAAGGGATCAGGTTCGTGAGCAGATGCTGGGTAACGCGATGCAGCGCAAGATCACGAAGGGATTGAGCGTAACCCCAGCAGAAGTCAAGAGATTCTATTCAAAAATTCCTGCTGACAGTTTGCCATTCTATTCTGCTGATGTTGTCGTTGCGCAAATTGTGAAGAAAGCACAGATAAGTGATGTGCAAAAATTTGAAACGAAGCGGAAACTAAGCGAGATTCGTCAGCGTATTCTGGATGGGGAGAATTTTAATGAGTTGGCGAGAAAATATTCGGAAGATCCTAGCGCACAATACAATGGTGGTGAAATGGGGTATGTTGGCCGCGGTGCCATGGTACCACCCTATGAAGCAACTGCTTTTCGGATCAAAGAAGGCGAGATATCCCAGCCCTTTGAATCTCCATTTGGATTCCACATAATGCAACTCATTGACCGTCGGGGGAACGAATACAACTCCCGACACGTATTGATTTCTGCGGTCCCTTCAAAAAGTGACATTGCACGGACAGAGAGGTATCTGGATAGCTTGCGCCAAAGGATTGTGCTAGATAGTGTTACGTTTGAAGAGGCAGCAAAGAAATACTCTGACGACCTGCGCACAAAGGGATTTGGAGGCTTTTTTACCGATGAGGACGGCGGATCAAAAATGTCAGTAAAAGATATGGATCCCATCGTCTACTTCAATATAGACACTATGAAAGTTGGCGCCGTGAGTCCTCCCATTACGTATCGGACCGATGACGGAAAGGATGCTGCCCGTATCCTTTACTTCAAAGATCGCATTGCTCCGCATCAAGCCAATCTCAAGGATGATTGGCACCGGATTCAGGCGGCAGCGTTGGCTGAAAAGAGAGATAAGATGCTTTCAAAATGGTTTGAGAAGGCAAAGCACGATGTGTTCATCAAAATTGATCCTGCGTTTGATAGTTGTGACATACTAAAGTAAGCGGCAGATACCTGACTGCTGGTTATAATCCCCCTTTATCAATATAAGAATGCAAGCATACACTAGTGATATTGACGCAGCCAATGCCTTGGCGGAGTCGTATGTAAAACTGAAAAAGGAAATCGCCCGGGTGATTGTTGGGCAGGATGAAGTTGTCCGGCTCGTACTCACGGGAGTGTTTTGTCACGGACACTCCCTTCTTATCGGTGTCCCCGGATTAGCCAAGACGCTGCTGGTTCAAACCATCTCAAATGCGCTGGATCTTCAGTTCAAACGCATTCAGTTTACCCCAGACCTTATGCCGTCGGACATCATTGGCGCAGAGACGATGGATAAAGAGAGAAATTTTCATTTCGTCCGTGGCCCTATCTTTGCAAATATCATTTTGGCTGACGAGATCAACCGGACTCCGCCAAAAACGCAGGCGGCTTTGCTCGAGTCTATGCAGGAATATTCAGTGACCATCGCCGGTCAGCGATATGAGTTGCCAAGGCCATTTTTTGTACTTGCCACGCAGAACCCAATAGAACAAGAGGGAACCTATCCGCTCCCCGAAGCGCAGCTTGATCGGTTCATGTTCAATATTTTTCTTGATTACCCGACCTATGAACAGGAGTTGGATATTGTGAAGACAACGACCGCAGATGACATCGCCTCCGTTCAAAAGACACTTTCTGCCGAGGATATCCTGTACTTTCAACACCTGGTGCGACGTGTGCCTGTCGCAGACAACGTGGTGGAATACGCTGTTAAACTTACCCATATGACCCGTCCTGGCAGAAACGGATCGACCATAGCCAATGAATACCTGGAATGGGGCGCAGGCCCAAGAGCCTCACAGTTTTTGGTGCTCGGCGCAAAATGCAACGCATTGCTTAACAAGAAGTACTCTCCTGACATTGAAGATGTTCGCGCTATTTCTGCTGCTGTACTGCGTCACCGGATGGTCCGAAACTTTAAGGCCGAAGCGGATGGAATAACGGTTGATGGGATTATTCAAAAACTAATTGAGGCGCACTAGCCGGCGTCACCTTCCTGAAATCGCCTGAACATAGCGACGGAGAATCCAACCATAAGAAGCCCTGTCCCAAGCCAAAGGATATTGATATATGGTTTTTCCATGGCCTTGATAATGACCCAGTCCTTCTGACGGGTTTGAAGTCCAAGCAGAAATTCATTGCTTTCGGGATGAATGTTTAGCAATGTGATTTTCACACCTAACTCACCGGTTTCTGATGAGATTCGACCAACCTCGTTGCGATTCCGAATGAGAAACAAGGGTTCTACCAGGTAAGGTTGATGTTCACCTTCTATCTTGATTGTAACTTTTACTGCTACATCATCATCGGTCAATCGAACACCAGCAATTTCAGTTACGCGCTCTACTTTGTCCAGAATAGAGACGTAGTCATTGACATGAAATACCTCCCCAGGCTTTACGCGAATCTCTTCGATAGCGGACCATTCGGGCTCGGCCTCCCGATTCATGGGCGCAGAAACATGTGTATAGAGGTCGCGATCCAGATTGCGGCGTATGTCTGGTGACGGCAGGATTCCGCCCATACCAGGATTGAGTTGAACCCGGGGAAAAAGGGTAGCAACCACAGTACTGTCCTGGCTGAGCTGGATTTCATAGAATGTATTCTCCGGGTAGATTTCAAATGTATCCCTGGCTTGATACAGCACTGACCCTTTGAAGATGATCTCTCGCTTGGAAACTACCTTGTATGGATCGTCAGTCAGTTCGACGTCACTGCGCTTCACGTAACCCATTTTGTTTCTGGGCTCCAGCCGCTCACCGAGAAATTCAATTTCGTAACCACCCATGGTTCTGGGCTCATTGATAAACAACAGCAGGTTATCCCGGTTAAATTCGGTGCCCATATCCCGGTTGTACAGGAGCCCCGTATTATTCAAGGATACAATTTTTGAATAGCCGGCGGAATAAAGTATGCCGATCAGGACAAGACCCAGGCCGATGTGCGCGATTGCTCCACCGGAAAGGGTTGGATTTGCTTTCCATGTCTTATAGAGAACTTTGAGATTGGACACGATCACATAAAGCCCGGCAATGGCCAATACCATGAATGACGGGCTGGTAATTCTGGTCACCAGAATAAGGACTGCAAATAGGATCAGGGTGATCAGTACTGGACTAAGCAGTTCTTGTTTCAGCTTTGCCTTGTCCATTTTTTTCCACCAGAAAAATTGACCTGTGCCACATAATAGTGCAACAATTACAGCAAACCAGAGTTGGAAGCGGGAATAGAATTCGATCTGGTTGGCTGGAGGCGCAAGATTGGAACGGACCCCAAAAAGCTCGAGTACCTTGTTGTAAACCGGTATCGATGTGGGCACCAATACTTGGAAACCCATCAGGCACAATGCAGCGGCGCCAAGGAAGATCCAGAATTCCTTGGAATAGGTAGCGACTTCCTTGTCTGAGGAAGGTATCTGGTTCCATCGCCTGGCTACAAGGGCCGCGGCTGCAAACGTGAAACACAAAAGGTATATCAGAAGTTGGCCTGACAATCCCAAGTCAGTAAATGAATGTACGGACGCATCCCCAAGAATCCCGCTACGCGTCAGGAATGTGGAATATAGGATCAGCAGGAAAACAGACAACACAAGTATCAAGGATAGCTTGAGTGATGTCTGACTGTTCTTGTATATCAACATGGTATGTAGTGAGGCGATGAGAATCAGCCACGGAACATAGACAGCATTTTCCACAGGGTCCCAGTTCCAGTATCCTCCAAAGCTTAGTGTTTCGTAAGCCCAGTAACCACCCATTAGGATTCCCAGTCCGAGTATGGCTCCACCGAGCAATGTCCAGGGTAGTGCAGGTTTGATCCATTCAATGTATTTTCTTTGCCACAATCCGGCCAGCGCAAATGAAAATGGGACCAGGGTAAGGGCAAATCCCAGAAAAAGGGTGGGCGGGTGAATGACCATCCAATAATTTTGCAAGAGCGGATTCAGTCCATTACCATCCTTGGGAATGAAATTGGGTTGAAGAGCGAAAATCGGATCGCTCATCGCATCGCGGAGCAGGATGAACGGAGAGCTTCCAATCTTAAGGCTAAGCCCGGGTAAGACAACGCCCAGAATCATGGAAGCCAGGAAGGCTTGTACAACCGAGAAGATACTCATAACCGGAGCTTCCCATGTTTTTTGGGTGGTAATCAAGATTAGTCCAAGAACGGCATGCCAGAACATCCAGAGCAGAAAGCTGCCTTCCTGACCTTCCCAAAAGCAGGAGATCATGTATTGGCCCGGGAGATGCAGCGAGGAATGCGAATACGCATAGTGGTACTCGAAATAGTGCTGATAAATGATGACGAACAAGGAAGTGATTACCCCCACAATCGCAATGGCGTGGATCACGAATGCGGTTCGCCCATTGGCTATCCATTGCGCATGGTCCTTGATGTCTTTGGTTGTTGTTGCCCGCCAGTAGGCAAAAGCGGCAACGAGACCGGTTACGAAAGATGTAATAACAAAGAGGTGGCCAAGATTGCCGATGAAGTAATGAAGCATGAGCAAAAGTAGCTAAACCCCGGCGTTAAGTTTTTGTTCCTGGTACTTGGAGGGGCACTTTAGAAGAATCTTACTGGCTACGAAGCGATCTCCCTGATATCCGCCGATAACGACGATTTTCTCCGACCGTGTAAAATCCGGAGGCATGGGCTCATTGTAGTAGACGGTTTGTTCCTTGTGGGACTCATCGAGAAGAATGAAGGAGAAGGAGAGTCTGTCAGGGCTAGATTCCAATCCAACGACCTTGCCGTCGACACCTTTTTTCAGCTCACCGACGACATGGATGCTTGTGTTATTGCCGGCCAAAGCCATTTCATGGGCCTGGTCAAATGAGACATACGTGCTGGCGTCTCCTGCTGTGGATACAATGATGGCGATGGCGGAGGCGATGACCAGGATGGCGATGATGTGGGTCTTTTTCATGGACGATGACTTTGGGGGCAAAGTTATGCAAAAACCTATGGAAAGTCTTACCGGACGGCGTCTCGCGTTCCGGTACCCCGCGGCAGCCGCACCAACGCATTTCATAGTCGCGCACGCACCTTGATTTTCACGGGGTACCGGCACACGCTTCGCTGGCCGGTAAGACATTTCATAGGAGATCTAGCTGCACACAACAACCTATGGAACGTCTCCCGATGACTATCGGGACCTAACGGCGTCTCGCGTTCCGGTACCCCGAGATAGCCGCACAAACGCATTTCTTAGTCACGCATGTTCCGGTACCCCGCGGCAGCTGCCTCTGCGGTTCATTTTTGAAGATCATCCAATTTCTTCTCCATCCGCGTCGCCTTCCGGTCAATAGCAATCACGTAGACGATCAGTCCACCCAGGATGACCAACAGGATGGCAACAACGACATAAATTTTTCCTTCCGAACGCATGGTGTCCGCCATCTCCACCTCTTGGGCGAATCCGGAGAATGACAACACAAGGAATGCGAGGAGGCTACCTATTTTTTTCATACTCCAAATCAAGAATTTTCTCTTCCACTTTTTGTAATCGAATGCGAACTGAAGCAATCCAAAGTCCTAACAATATCCATCCAAGTACGGCAGGATAGAACACTTTTCTCATGTTGCTATCGAGGTCATACATATTAAATCCTGGGTTACCTCCGCTCCCTGGATGCATGGAACTGGTGAGTCGCGGAATAATAAAGATGAGCGGGATCATGGCAGCAAAGGCAAAAATCGCATAGACTGAACTAAGTCGCGCACGCTGCTCCTGGTTGTCCAGTGATCCTCGAAGGATGAAGTAAGCATAGTATATGAGTGTAGCGATGGCTGCGCCGTTTTGCTTTGGGTCTCCATGCCAGGGCGATCCCCACGTGTAGTTTGCCCAGATCATGCCGGTTAGAAGACCCAAAATACCAAAGATCAATCCAGTATGCGCAAAGCCGGCTGACGCGGTATCGTGGTCCGGATTGTGACCTCGTAAATATTTCACTGCGTAGATTACGGAGACCAGGAACATCATGACCATGCCGAACCACATGGGCACATGGAAGTACAAGGCGCGAATGCTTTCGTTGATGATGACGAGCCGGGGGACGCCCATCAGTAATCCGCCAGTCACAGTGTATGTGAGCAGAACGACAGCGAGGATTTTCCACCACGTGACTTTCATAGATTATGAACTGGTTAGCTCCGCCAAATATAGGGGAACAGGAGATATGTAATGGCTGCTGCCAGTAGATTTATGGAGCTTAAGATCAATAACTCATCGCTGCTCACTGACCGATCTAATCCATCGATACAATTTTTTGTGATCTTGATTGCCATCAGCAAAATTCCGATAATAATCGGAAAGCTAAGGATCGCCATGACCATACTGCCGTTGTTGGTTTTGGATGCGATAGCCGATAGGATGGAAAGTGTGGCTGAGAATCCAAACGATGCCAGCACGAGAGTTAGGAAAAATAACGGAACATCTTCAATGGGATTGCTTAGCCAAAGCGAAAAGAAAAAATATCCGGCGAACGAAATCCCTATACAAAGTAGAAATCCATAGAGAATCTTTGATAGGATGATTTGCTCAGGAGAGGCCAGGCTGTACAAATAGCCCATTGTACCAGGTTTGTCGTTTATGAAACTCTTGGCCACCGCGTTGACCAGCGCCGACAGCAAAGCCATCCAAAACAGCGCACTCCAGATTCCCGGAGCAAGCGATCGGTTTTGAATTCCCAAGGCAAGGTAGTTGATGAATACCAGGGAGACCAGGTACAGTAGCAGGCTGAAGAAGATGGACTTCTTCCTGAATTCAGATCGAAACTGGTATAGGAGAAGTTCTTTCACGGGTTACAGCATTGATGCGCTATCAGGACCGCGCCAGGTTGAATAGGTGTTTCAATGTGAGCAGGCCAATTGAACTGATCAGTCCGAAGACAAACCCGAGAATGACCAAGGTCAACAGATTGGGATCCTTTGGTTTTTGATAGACCGTAAAGCCCTCCACCAAATGAATACTATTGGCCAGCTCTAACTCCTGCATATTCTCCCATTTCATTTTGGTAAGGGCAGCGCTCGAGACAAA
>JANPES010000286.1:0-2928 GCA_031423035.1 Cyclobacteriaceae bacterium
GCAATCCCTGCAACATGAGAGGTTTTCATAATGGTTTTTATACTCAGGATGCGGACTCGCGGGGAATTCCATACTTAAATCAGGTTTTTTGCCACAGATTACACAGATTTTCACAGATAGAATTTCTGCAATGGGGACTCACCCTCTCCGGCCGGGAGATGGGTCAGGGGTGAGCTTGTTTTGTTTTGCCACGGATAGCACGGATGGGCACAGATAATCCGTGTGAATCTGTGCAATCTGTGGCAAGCATTTCTAAATTTAACCCCATTGGGCATTTTCTACTCCAGATTACGCGAATGGTACCGATGCCTATTCTTTCTTCTTCTGTGCCGCCACACACTTCTTCATATGCGTGTACGAGGCTTTCAGCAGTGATTTTAGCGTGGGTTGGTGAAGGTCGTTCAGCGTATTTAAATGCAGGCAAGAACCGCTCAATTTGTATTACCAAGTTTCTTGAGAAGCGCCTTTTTATTTTCGAAATCACCCATGAGATAGATTGTCGTTTTGTCCTTGCGTGGAGAGAAGGCCAGTAACGGCCAATCTGCTTTTTTTCCGCTGGCATACGTGAGGGGATACGTGCCAAAGCCAATGATGGCCGATCCCCACATGACCGCGTTTTTCTTGGTGATGGATTTCATGAGGCCAGCAATGAGCCGGCAAGCGTCACGCTGGGTTTCACTTTTGAGGGAATCGATGTAGTCGGAAACGCTCGCATCGGTAGGTTTTGTTTTTGCTTCGGCCATTGGATTTTTTTAAATGAAGATAGTAATAATATTTTCTGGTGAATTCATAATAAGTGCCGGCGTGGAACTAATCCACTCTGTTTTTTTGCCACAGATTCCACAAATTTCCACAGAAGGCGGTCACCATATACCATGCGCACCGGGCAAGCAGCTGGTGTAGAAACGCCTATCATTTAATTATCCGTGCTTATCCGTGGCAATTATTTCAGACTTTCTTGCCACAGATTCCCACAGATGGGGGTCACAATATACCATGCGCACCTGGCAAGCAGCTGGTGTAGAAACGCAATATCTTTTGATCATCCGTGTTTATCCGTGTCATCTGTGGCAACTTTTGTTTTGGGAACACTAACTCAGCGCCACGCTTACTTTTGTTTGGCCACCAACGCAAGTCGGATGCAGAAAATTGAGAGGATCAGTGTGATCGGCGTGAAAATCAGTTTTTCCGTTTCATTGACAGAGAAGACGTTCCCCACCGTGTTCAGCATGAATAATGCAGCCATCGCCCAAAGTAGAAACTGTATAACACGTGGATTCACCGCCAAGGACATGACGCCAGAACGGACGGATACGACGGCAAGCATCAGGAGGTTAAGAGCGATTGACACGGTTTCAAAAGTGTACATTTCGCTTACACTCTTCAACCGGCCGCCCCAGACCATTTGAAAGGGGATCACCTGAACCAATACCAGAAGATGAAAGACGATGATAAGTGAGAAAAGAATCATCAAACCGCGGGACGCAAACGATTCAGAGATGAGACGGATCATGCTGTTGCAGCGGGTTGGTTAATCGAATGATAGAAGGAAATCGATCATCTGCATAGAGCAATTTGGGCATTGCCACGGACAAACAACAAGAAACTACTTATGACCTATTCATTATAGTCAATCTTTTCCGGGTGGTTGGACAACCGGATGCGGATCAATTCGTAGATGATCAGTGCGTAGTGGTACCATACGCCAGTCATCAGGATGATAAAAGTAATCAGCATCCACAGCGGGGCATCCGGACTCCACAAAGCACGGGGCAGCTTGGAGGCCTGTTCCAGGGTTTTTACACCCCAGGTAGTTGGACTGGACGACTCTGCATTTCCAAAAGTTGCATGTTCTTCAATGCGGGCTACGACGGTTAGCTCACCGTTTACTCCCCCAGGAAGATCTGTGGGGAATTTAAAATCACCATATCCTTCCTCGTCGGTAGTGATGTCTCCAATTGGAAGGAGGCTGAACATACGGGGCACATACAGCTTTACCTCTTCTTCTTTGATGGGAACCACCTCACCTTTTTCATTCCATGAAGTGACCATCACTTGCACGGTATTTACCGAATCCACTGTTTCGGCCGACAGGGTGATGGTTGCATCCGTGAGGCCCAAGGTTGTCTCGCCGGTAAGGAATTTTTCATTGCCGGCAAAGGAAGCCTCGAATGTGAAGACATGACCTGCTTTGCGCAGGTCCTCCAGGCTGGCACCTTTTAGTTCGGCGATTCCGGATCCGTTTGTGGTTGCCTCACCTAATGTGACGACCTTAGCATGGGCAGTTCCTGAAAATGTCAGCGTGAGCCCTTTAACCGGTTCACTATTCTCTTCATCCGTGACCGTGGCCTTGAGGTCAATTCCTTTGTCACCTTTCTGAACGGCAATAAGTTCAATTACAATTGCCATAGGATCTTGCGCCGCCAATTGCCCAACAGAGGTAGTTAGTAAAATCAAGGCAATCATGGTAATCACTTTAATCAAGGCGGCCTTTTTCATTTTGTGACAGGTTGGAGGGTGGCGTGCGTTTTTTCTGACTTCTCCAATTTCTCATTCTCAATGAATTCTGCAGTTTCCCAAATGGGGACTATTGGAATGAACTTCGAAGATAGTTTGAATAACAGGAAGAACATGGCGATGCCGGCAAAGGTGAGCGCCCATTCCACCCAGGTTGCTGAATAGATAACATATTCAGTTCGGGTGTCCTGCATGGGCAGGAGGGTTGTTTCCAATGTAGGCACGACGATTAGATAGCGCTTCACCCATAAAGCCAAAACTAGCACGGCAGAAGAAAAGACGATGGTTTTGATGGATCGGAACTTGGGAATGCCGATGAGGATCATCGGAAGAAGGATGCCGCCGAAGTTGGCAAAGTAGAACAGCCATCCAAACTGTTTCAGGTCAAATAACTTATGGATCAACTCTGCA
>JANPES010000287.1:0-9816 GCA_031423035.1 Cyclobacteriaceae bacterium
CCGGCCGCTTCGTCGAACGAGGCAAATATGTATTTTCTGAACCCTGAACCCTGCATCTTGTCTCCTGACTCCTGCTCCTGACTCCTGTCTCCTCACTCCTCAATAATGAAAGTCAACCCCAGCCGACTCCTTGACCGCATCTCCCGGATGAACACCATCGGCGCACTTCCCGGTGGAGGTAATTGCCGTTTAGCATTGTCGGATGAAGACAAAACTGCGCGTGACTTGCTTGTTGAATGGATGATGGAGGAGCATCTCGAAATCAAGATCGATGAGTTAGGGAATACCTATGGTATCAGACCTGGTAATTCAGCCCTGCCCGCACTCGCCATCGGCTCTCACCTCGACACAGTTTCAACCGGGGGAAACTATGACGGAACATACGGCGTACTGGCCGGTTTGGAAGTTATTTCGGTGTTGAATGAAAACAAGATCACGACGGAGCTCCCCGTGATATTGATCAATTTTACCAATGAAGAAGGCGCTCGCTTCGCCCCGGACATGATGGGAAGCCTGGTTGTTTCAAAACCGCATCTGCGCGATGAGATTTGGGAGTCGGTAGCGCTGGATAATGAAAAAGCCAGTATCAAGAGCGAGTTACAGCGTATCGGCTACCTGGGTACAGTACCCTGTGGTTCCATTCCGGTTGAATATTATCTCGAATTGCACATTGAACAGGGGCCTATCCTGGAAAACGAGCAAATCAATATCGGTTGTGTGGAGAAAGTGCAGGGTATCTATTGGACGGAATACATCCTTCGAGGCCAGGCCGCGCATGCCGGCACAACGCCGCTCGTCAACCGAAAAGACCCTGGACTGTTAGCGGCAAAACTAAATGTATTTCTTCGCCAGCTTGCTGTTGAAACTCCAGGGCAACTGGGAACAATTGGCTTGATGGAGTTTTATCCGAATGTCATAAATGTGGTTCCTGAACGGGTGAGGTTGATTACTGATTTGAGAAACCCCGATCATGCCTTGCTGCAGTCAGCTCAGAAAAAGTTGGACGCATTCCTTACAGAAGAGGCAAGCAGGGGAGGTATCGGCGTTGAGCGGAGTGAACGAGTTCGTCTGGCTCCAGTGGATTTTTCCATGGAGGTCGTGGAGCGAATCAAATCCGCCAGCGATCAGCTCGGTCTCTCTTCCAAACGCATGGTGAGCGGTGCTGGTCACGATGCCCAGATGATGGCAGCCTTCGCGAATGCGGCGATGATTTTTGTGCCCAGTGTAGGTGGGATCAGTCACAACGTCAAGGAGTACACTGCCCCTAAAGACCTTACCAACGGTGCCAACGTCCTGCTGCAAACCGCCCTGGCCCTATCCAACAAGCGTTAACATTTTCACTCTTTTACACTTGATGGTTGGGTCGTCGATAATTGTCGCGACTAATCAAGTGTGTGCGTAAGAGCTCTCTCGGACCTAACCCTACTACTTGCTTCCAGTAACCTATAACTTTTGACTTGTAACCCATAAAAAAGCCCGACATTCCTGCCGGGGCTCTTAATAAAATGATTCAAATTATTTCTTCCCGAATACGTAACGGACGTTAAATCCAAAGCTGTTAACGAAAGCCGTAGTCTCAACGATGACAAAGATCGGGCGATAGTCGGCGCCGATCGCCAGGGGAATATCTTTAAAGCGGTACTCAAGACCAATCTCACCGGCAGCACCCAGTGCGAAGGGGCTAGACAAATAGAGAGAAGGTCCAACGCCAACATACCAGTTGATGGGTGAATTGGGAATGGGGCGATAGAGGAAATCCCACAGTGCTTCGATGCCTACCCCGCTGCCAAACGATACGTCGGCGTGAATACGGCTGAATTCTCCAAGAGCAAATACTCCATCGATTGATACTCCGCTCTTGTTTCCAAGTGCGTCACCGAACCGGATACCCACCTCCTGGGCGTTGGTCATTGTTGTGGATAAGATGCTAACAAAAAGTACAGCAAGGGCAATACGAATGGTTTTCATGAATAGGTTGATTTTTTGACGCTGCAAGAATACTCCTCCTTGTTCGGAAAAACAATAATTACAGTCTAGATCCCGATTTTTTCTCGTTTTGTCCAGATCTCATTGATCGGCTCGCCTTTGCTACTGAGTCCTTTGTGTTGCCAGTCACCTTCTTCAATGGAATAGCCAAACCCTAGGGCTGCCCCAACCCGGGTATTGTCGCGGGAAAAGAATGCAATGGTCTCTGTGTACTTCCCATCGACAGTTGTGTAGGTGCCGCCGCCTGTTCCGAAAAATTCTTTAGTCTCGACGTTGTAGGCAATCCACTGGAAGCGTGTGCCGGAGAGAATCTTCATCGTGCGACGCGCTCCGGGTGTAGAGCGACGAATTTCGCCCTTGTCATTGATGCGTCCCGTAATTAGCCAAGCTCCTGCCAGTTGACCGGGTGTGCCGTCGTCTGCGCGCGTAAAGACGAAGCCCGACTGGTAGCCCTTTCCATCTTTAGTAAACTTGATTCTTTTCTTTTGTTGTGTGCCAACAAGCTCAGGTCGGCGAGAATCAAACTCGATGGTCTCTGAGATGGAGTCCTCTTTGAGTAGATAGGAGCCACCGTACGTCCCGATAAATAGTTTTCCGCCGCGATCATACTCACTTTCCACAAAGTAGTTTCCAGAATAAATCCGAGTCTGGAAGGTTTCATTCTGAGGCCCCCCGCGGTGCTCCCAGGCTCCGGAAAGGGAGGGTTGACCGGTTGCTCCGCAGAAGCAACTGATAAGAAGAAGTGAAAGAATTTTCATGGTTTAATTAATATGAAGAATGATAGCGAAAGACTTTGGAAAGGGATTTGAATCGGAGACAAGCCAACGAGCTTGAGTATTGACATAGGATGTTCAGATGGTATGAAAGCTACGTTATTTGCAAAGGAAGAAAAACCATTTCCTCGGGTAAAAAGAAATCTGGTGCAGGCAACTGAGATTATTTGCGTGCGACCTGGTACGCCTTTTCGCCCTGGTGCTCTGTCTCTTTCACAACACCCAACTGCTTGAGTTCATTGAGCATCGCCTGGAAAGAGGGTTCATGCTGCGTACCCAGGTGGCTTACGAGTTGTTCGTAGGTCTTAATATCGTTGGGGGATTTCCGGAAGTCGGTGATAAAATTGAGAATGTCGATTTTCTTCATAATCAGGTTGGATTGGGTGGAGATACGGAGGCGAGACAAAATGGTTGCTCAAGTGTATGAAGTTTAAGGTTTAAAGTGTTTAAAGTCTAAGGATCCTGGTTCCGAGTTCTGAGTTCCGGATTCTGGGTTCTGGGTTCCGTTGGCTTCCAGGGTCTTTTCGGGGTGCGCTAAAGGATTTTAAATTTCGAATTTCCCTTCTATCTTTCCTTATAAATCGGATACTAGTAATCGTTCTTGTTTGCTTCTTCTGCGGTTGCTCACCACAGAAAAAGGAAACACCTTTGTCGACGATGACCCCTGTTTCTGAATCCCAACTAAAACAATTCACCCTGCAGAATGCGAACGGGGTGAAAATGACTGCGACCAATTTCGGCGGCCGGATTATTTCCCTTTGGGTACCCGACAAGGCAGGCGTATTGGGAGACATCGTTCTTGGGTATGACTCGTTGAAAGCGTACCTGTCAGGTAATCCCTACTTCGGTGCAATGATAGGCCGTTATGGAAACCGAATCGCAAAGGGTAAATTCTCCCTCAATGGAAAAGAATATCAGTTGGCGACCAACAATGGAGCCAACGCCCTTCATGGTGGACCCCGTGGCTTTCATAATGTGTTGTGGAATGTCGAACCAAAATCTACTGAATTTGGCGAATCGCTGGTTATGACCTACACGAGCCAGGCGGGAGAAGAAGGATACCCGGGTAGACTCATGGTTAAGGTCACTTACACTTTGACGCCGCAGAATGAATTGATCATTGACTACACGGCAACTACTGATCAGCCAACCGTTGTGAATCTAACGCATCATTCGTTCTTCAACCTATCCGGTGAGGGTCGGGGGGATATCTTGAATCATACTTTCACCATTAATGCTGACCGCTTCTGTCCTGTAGACGAAGGTCTTATCCCTATCGGCGAACTGAAAGTGGTGAGCGGAACACCTTTTGACTTTCTTCAACCTCATTCGGTTGGTGAACGAATCGATCAGGATGACCAGCAGTTGAAGTTCGGGAAAGGTTATGATCACAACTGGGTCTTGAATAAAGCGGGCAACGAACTTTCGCTGGCTGCCTCCGTGACCGAGCCAACCAGTGGCCGCGTTATGGAAGTCTGGACCACCGAACCCGGACTTCAGTTCTATTCCGGAAATTTTTTGGAACCTTCTGAGAAAGGAAAGGGAGGGAGGATTTACGGCTTCCGCTCTGCCTTCTGCCTCGAAGCCCAACATTTTCCTGATTCTCCCAACCAACCTGGATTTCCCTCAACCATCTTGAGGCCAGGCGAGACTTACACACAGAAGACAGTTTACAAGTTCCTCATAGAGTAGTGCGTTTGGGTGTAGTTACCGCTTGCTAACTACTGACCACCGGCTACTATTTTACCAAGATCCCCGCCACCCATTCCCCCAACGCAGGCCCATGCTTAAATCCATGACCTGAGCCGCCACCAAGGAAAATTATATTGCCCGCTTCCGGATGTTTATCAAACAGGAAGTTCCCATCGGGCGAATTCTCATAGGGACATACACGACTTTCTACAAGAGGCGCATTCTTTAGTCCAGGAAATCGGTGCGTGATGAATGCCCTGGCATGAGCAAGGACTTCCGGATTGGAAATACGTTCACCCGATGTTGGATCAAAAGACTCTCCACGCCGGTCAACGCCAATCTTGAAGCCCCGATTCGCATTTCCGGGAATTCCATAATAAAAGTCCTTGCCGTCGACATCCACCCACACGGGCATCGCATCGTAGGTTTTACTCTCGTTTTTCGGAACACCAAAGTAGTACGCTTCCTGTTTGCTGCAGCTGATCACGCTACCCAGCACTTCTGGAAACAGTTGACCGAGCCATGCGCCGCAGGCAAAAAGGTAGGCATCAGCATGAAGTGTTGACCCGTCAGACAACTTGATGTGTGTAAGTGTTCCTGACTGGATCTCGCCAATCGAAGCGAAAGCCTGCACGAAAGTGCCACCCTCACGGACAAAAGCTTCGTTAACGGCGATACAACTTTCGCGCGCTTTGAGGTAGCCACCAAAGGGATCAAGCCAGCCATGATGAAGATCCTGGGTGTTAACCAGTGGGTAGCGCCTGCGAAGATCATCAAGGGTTATGTACTCGTATTCCATGCCATGCCGTTTGGCAAATGGGACTGAATCGTCAACCACAGGAGTATGCTCTTCATAACAGAACCAGAGTACTCCGGTGTTATGAAAGAACTTCTTATTCCAGCGCTGCTCATTTTCTTTCCAAAGCTCCAGCGCACGAACATTCATGTCGAAATAGAAAGGGTTCGATCCATAGGTAGACCGGATCACGCGGGTCTCATCTCCTGAACTACTTCGGGAGTTGCCTGGACCCCATGCATCAACCAGAGTTACATTCAATCCTCTTCGAAGCAGGCTTAGCGCTGTCCAGCCGCCAAATGCCCCGGCACCCACAACAACAACATGCGCATTGGGAGTAAGCGCTTCCAGCTTCGGTTGAAGAAAGGTTGCCGGAGGGGCAAATGTGTTAGAGGCCATACGTAATAATTAAGCTATGATCTGCCACTCATTAATATTGAGTAAAATCCCAACTACCATCGTGAGTAGCAACAGAATGGCCAGCAGTTGGTGGAACCTTTCGGAGATTGACTTGCTCCCGGTGGCCAGCAGAAGGGTAACAAAGATTCCGACGTTGACCAACCACCCTTCGACCCCCAGTCCATGCACGAAGATATTTTCCAATGCTGACAGAATCGAAAGGATCATCACCAGAATGAAGAGTTTTCTATAATTCTTCAAGTAGAATGTTTTCATATTGGTCGCGTCCACATCATTAGGTAAAGGGAAGAGAATTCTTGCGAGGATGAAGAGACTGATTGGATAGAGGACTTGAAACAAAAAGAAGGGTAAGCGCCAGACCGTCATGGACTTCAATTGATAGACAAGCCACCACTCCTGAACGTGAAGAATGAAAACGAGGAAGACCCAAAGCAGGTGTGGCCAGTAGAGCTTTGCTTTCTCCCATTGGTGGATCAAATCAGCAAGCCCCGACATAATCTGCGTAATGCCGAGACCCAGAATGATTGAGATCAGAACGGTCACAAACTCAAATGGGCTCATTATGAAGGGGTTTCGCCTGAAATAGGCTGTTTAAATTCATTCTAAATGGTGATTCTTAGGCAATTTATGGATAGTTAAGTGCCCATCATTCTCCAAGTTAGCGACACATTTTTCTTGCGCTAAACATAAAGGCCAAAGCCCAAAAATATGTTTGAAATAATGACTTTGGCGTGTAGATTTGTGCATCTCCGTATAAAAAGCGGAATCCTAAACCACATGATGAAGCGCCTTATCTCCTGTTTCTTTCCTCGTGTTTTGCCCGCTCTTGTCTGTTTCTTACTTAGTCTTTCACTCCAGGCCCAGGATATCCCGTCGGATCCGGCGGTAATCAGCGCAGGGGAAGCACTTTTTAACGGCAATTGCAAGACTTGTCACCGGGTAAAAGTGAAACTGATTGGACCTGCCCTGGCGGGAGTTGAAACGCGCGTTCCATCTATCAAGTGGATCTATGATTGGGTCAGAAACCCAGCCAAAGTCATTGCCAGCGGGGATGAGTATGCCAACAAGATCTACGCTGAATACAATAAGAGCCAGATGACGGCTTTCACCAATTACAAGGACGAGCAGATACTTAGCATTTTGGCCTATGTCAAGGCAGAAGCCTCCAAAGTGGAAGTTGCACCTGTTGCCGCTGGCGGGGCCGGAGCTGCAGGTGGAGACTCTTCTGTGCCTTCTGCCTACCTCGATACCATCCTGATCGGAATGGTCATTATCCTGATTCTACTAGTCGTTATACTCGCGCTTATTGTCAATGCATTGCGCAGATTTCTCAATCAGAAAGAGCTTAGTGAGGAGGACCGTGAGGTGGTTAACTCACCGATTACATGGGGCAGCGTGACCAGCAGCCCGGGATTTGTCTTCCTTGTGATTTTCATCGTTGGAACCATCACATTCAAGGGGGTAATCGACGGCCTTTATTCGATTGGAGTTCAGAAGAACTATCAGCCCAAACAACCCATTGCTTTCTCCCATAAGATACACGCGGGACAATATGAGATAGAATGTAAGTATTGCCATACCGGCGCCATGAAGGGGAAGCAAGCAAACATCCCTTCACCAAATATCTGTATGAACTGCCATTCTCAGATCAAGCAAGGCACCATTACAGGTACCGGTGAGATCGAGAAAATATATGCGGCAGTTGGGTTCGATCCCAATACATCAACCTACTCCGGGGTAACGAAGCCCATCGAATGGGTTCGAATTCACAACCTCCCTGATCTGGCCTATTTCAACCACTCCCAGCATGTGAATGTTGCCGGTATTGAATGCCAGACCTGCCATGGACCAATCCAGGAAATGGAGGTTGTAAAGCAATACAATCTCCTCACGATGGGCTGGTGTATCGATTGCCACCGTAAGACGGACGTGAATACCAAGGGCAACGCATACTATGACAAGCTTGTCGAACTGCACAGTAGTAACGGCAAAAGTGCGATGAAGGTAGAGGATAATGGAGGGTTGGAGTGTGCCAAGTGCCACTACTAACGGCTTTGTTTGATATCATATTATTTACAGGAATCTTAACCTACACACGGATAAATTAAGGAACGACCAAATATGGGTACTACAAAAAAGACATACTGGAAGGGACTGGAGCAACTCAAGAATGATCCATCCTACATCAAGAACGCTGACAAGGAATTTGTCAACCTTGGTGTAGAAGAGGATCCCGGTCATTCCAGGAGAGATTTTCTTAAAATGATGGGCTTCAGCGTGGCTGCTGCTTCACTGGCTGCTTGCGAAACGCCTATCCGCAAAGCGATCCCGTATGTAAACAAACCCGTCGACGTCGATCCCGGAATACCCAACTATTATGCGTCATCCTATATTAATGGAGGCGATTATTGCAGCATTGTAGTAAAAACACGCGAAGGTCGCCCCATAAAGATCGAAGGAAACCCGCTATCAACCGTGTCGATGGGGGGAACCAGCGCCCAGGTAGAGGCATCCGTGCTTTCCTTGTATGATAACTTTCGACTCCGTGGCGTTCGGATTGCCGACAAGGCCGATTCTTGGGAGACGCTCGACAAGGAAGTTATCTCCAAGCTTGGCGAGATTGCTGCCAAAGGGGGCCAGATCCGCATCGTCAGTAACACTATATTAAGTCCGAGCACATTTGCAGCCTTGGACAAATTCAAGACCAAATATCCTACTGCGCAGCATATACAATATGACCAGGTCTCTTATTATGGAATGAGAAAGGCAAATGAAGGGTCGTTCGGTTCTGCCTTCATACCTTCCTATGATTTTAGCAAGGCTAATATTATTGTGAGTTTTGGTGCCGACTTCCTGGGCACCTGGCTGTCACCCATTGAATTCGCCAAACAGTATGCTGCTACCCGTAAAATAGACGAAGATCACCGCGAAATGTCTCGCCACTATCAGTTTGAGGCTAACCTCAGCCTGACCGGCGCGAACGCAGATTATCGTACTCCCATTCGCCCCTCACAAAGCGGATTGGCAATAGCACAGCTTTACAACCTTATTGCTGCCAAAGCAGGCAAGTCCGCAGTAGCCGCTGGATTGGACAAAGTGGCCAACCTTGAGAAAGCAGCTGAGGATCTTTGGGCAAGTCGCGGAAAGTCGTTGGTCGTCTCCCGCTCAAACAATAAGTCGGTTCAGATTCTGGTCAACGGAATCAACGACATGCTGGGGAATTATGGATCAACGATCATCACAACCATGCCTGTCAACTTCCGCAATGGAAACGATGATGCCATGACAGCATTTGTCAATGAGGCGGAAGGTGGCAAAATTGATGGAGTCATTTTCTATAACTGCAACCCGGTTTATGACCACCCCATGGGTTCTAAACTGGAGGCTGCTCTGAAAGGCATGGCCCTTACTGTCTCAACAAACTACACCGAAGATGAAACGGGATCTTCTGTAACGTACAAGGCTCCGGATCATCATTACCTCGAATCGTGGAATGACTTCGAACCGAAAAAGAACTTTTATAGCCTTTCACAACCAGCCATTACGCCGATTTTCAAATCGCGCCAAGCGCAGGAAAGCTTCCTCGTTTGGTCAGGAGAGGCAAAGGTTGATTATTTCAATTTTGTGAAGGAAAATTGGAACGCATGGTTCTACAGTAAGAACAGCGGTGGAATGGACTTCCAATCATGGTGGGATAAATGCCTGTACGACGGTGTGCTGGAGCCCGGTGCAGCCAGTGGTGCAACGACGGCTTTCAGTGCGGATGTTAACGCTGCCGCGACGGCCGTAACTTCCCGCTATAAAGCAGACAATGCCGGAATGGAGCTGGTTGTCTTTGAAAGTTATGGCGTTGGGAATGGCTCGCAAGCCAACAACCCGTTGCTTCAGGAATTGCCTGACCCGATTACCAAAGTAGTGTGGGATCATCCGATCACCGTCTCCCAACGGGATGCGGCTTCACTCGGAATTACCAATGATGGTGAGAGCAACACGCAGTACGGCGCCCTTACAGTTGGAGGAAAGACGGTCAACGTCCCTGTGCTGATCCAGCCAGGACAAATGCCAGGTACCATCGGAATTTCCCTTGGTTATGGAAGGACGAAAGTTGGCAGAGTGGCTGAGAACCTGGGCGTCAACGCCTATGCGTTC
>JANPES010000288.1:0-2281 GCA_031423035.1 Cyclobacteriaceae bacterium
CAATGAACAGAATCAGGAGCGCAGTATATTTTGAGAATTTCATGATCAGGGAAATGGCCATCAGCTTGCTTATGGCCTTCGATTCTCTTGTCTATTTTAATTGAGCACAACGCACACGATTCAACTATCCCCATCATGAAATTCTCAAAATATACTGCGCTCCTGATTCTGTTCATTGGTGCATGCAAGCCAGAAGCCACTGAAACGGCAGCGACCAAATTCGTTCTCTCGGAGACACTCTCCGCCGGGAAGGAGCTTTCCGAAGCCGCTGAAAAGACTGTCGAAAACGAAGTCGCACTGACAGGAAAGATTACGTTCAATGAAAACACAGTTGGCCGGGTCTTCCCGTTGGCCGGCGGGTTTGTGGATGAACTGAGTGCCGAAATTGGTGATTTTGTAAAGAAGGGACAGAGTTTGGCCCTCATCCGTAGCCCTGAAATTGCCGGCTTCATCCAGGAAAATGACGCCGCCCAGTCCCGGTTGCAAATTGCCGCCAAAAATGCGTCTGTCACTGAAGAACTGTTCCGCACGGGAAATGCCTCTGAAGTTCAACTTCTCAACGATCAGAAGGAACTTGATAGGGCAAAAGGCGAAGCGGCCCGTGCCCAGGAAGTACTTAGGCTGTATGGAGCCAGTGACCGGTCTACCTATGCGATCAAGTCGCCGATGTCCGGTTTTGTGATCCAAAAAAAC
The DNA here is from genome assembly GCA_031423035.1 of Cyclobacteriaceae bacterium. Classification (GTDB taxonomy): domain Bacteria; phylum Bacteroidota; class Bacteroidia; order Cytophagales; family Cyclobacteriaceae; genus ELB16-189. Next base: position 694 of record JANPES010000288.1, read on the forward strand.
ATCTCCTTAAACATGGAGCTTCGCACGGAAGATATCAGCCCCGTGTTTGTAGTTGGTAGTTTGGATGAAGTTTGGGTGATGGCTAACCTGTACGAATCAGACGTTGCGCACATCAAAGTGGGCTATGATGTTGACATCACGACGATCGCCTACCCAGACAAAATCTACAAAGGCAAAATCGATAAGATCTTCAATACACTGGATCCTGAAGCCCGCGTACTCAGGGCCCGCATCACGTTGCAGAACAAAGACAATATTCTCAAACCGGAGATGTTTGCACAAATCAACGTTCACTTTACCGGTACAGAAAAAAGGGTTGCCATACCAAGCGGGGCAGTGATCTTCGACAAGAGTAAACGATTCGTCATGGTGTATGTGGCCGATGATCACATTGAAACGCGCGAGGTAACCATCTATAAGGAGCTCAACGGCATCGCCTACCTCGACAGCGGAGTCAAATCCGGTGAAAAAGTAATGACAAAATACCAGTTGCTGGTATACGACGCGCTCAACGACTAATCCTCAGAATCCTCCGCACTTATGAATCGTTTTGTTCAAAATATTATCGCTTTCTCCCTCAAAAACAGGTTTTTTGTTTTCTTCTCTACAGCCGTTCTTGTGGCGGCAGGAATCTGGAGCTATATCAAAACTCCGCTTGAAGCATTCCCGGACGTCACCAACACACAAATCATTATTGTCACCCAATGGAATGGCCGAAGTGCCGAGGAAGTTGAGCGTTTTGTAAGCATTCCCATTGAAGTAAGCATGAACTCCGTTCAGCGAAAGACCAGCGTCCGGTCCATTTCCATGTTCGGACTGTCGGTCATCAAAATTATTTTTGAAGACGATGTAGAGGACTTCTATGCACGTCAACAAGTCAACAACTTGCTCATCAACGTTCGACTGCCGGACGGAGTCGACCCTGATGTACAGCCCCCCTATGGGCCAACCGGAGAGATATTCCGATATACCCTCCGAAGTGAGCGCAATACCAGCGAATTGCTTGCTTATCAAGATTGGATCATCGACAGGAACCTGCGAAGCGTGCCCGGTGTGGCGGATATCGTTTCATTCGGCGGTTCACGGAAGATCTACGAAATCGTTGTCAATCCCAGTAAGCTGGCAGAATTTGATATCACCCCGTTGGAAGTGCATGAGGCTGTGTCGAAGAGCAACATCAACGTAGGCGGTGATGTCATTGAAAAGAACGGACAGGCCTTTGTCGTTCGCGGCATCGGCCTTTTGACCAGCATACAGGATATTGAAAACATCCTGATCGAAACCATCAACGATGTGCCTGTCTTGATAAAGAATGTTGCGGCGGTCAAAGTAGGATCGCTTCCCCGTGTGGGCATGGCCGGACTTGACGAAAATGACGATGTCGTCGAAGGCATCGTGGTGATGCGCAAGGGTGAAAACCCAGGCCTCGTTTTGGCGCGTGTAAAATCAAAGATCAATGAGATTAACGCCAAAGTGCTCCCACCAGATATCCAGATGGAGATCTTCTACGACCGCGACAAATTGATCAGCTATTGCCGGGAGACCGTAACGGGAAACCTGCTGGAAGGAATCTTCCTCGTCACGATTG
>JANPES010000289.1:0-10633 GCA_031423035.1 Cyclobacteriaceae bacterium
GGTGCAAGAGTATCTTGAGCACCATCGAAAGCCCGGAAATATTGATACTGATACTGTTATCCTGGAGTAAGAATTTCATTCTTTATTGCAACCTATCGACTTCCAGTCGATAGTGGTTTAGTTCGGAGTTGAGTAGCAGAACAGGACACTCCACTTTTACATTTTGCATTGCTCTGTTTTACATTTTGAGTTTTGAATGTAAAATACAAAACGCTAAATGTAGAATGTAAAACAAAGTCCTGTATATTGTTTCGAGTTCATTTCGGAGTTGAGTACACGGAGAAACACGCCCGCCCGCCGGCCTGTCCGCTGGAACTTCGTGGAGGAGGAAGCGCTTCGCGGAGGTGGGGAGGCTTCACGGAGATGCGCGTAGAATATATGAGTTTGAGTACTCCCGGGGCTTAAAACTTCACAAATTTCTCCAGCTCAAGCTTCATCGGCATTTTCAATTCGTTTAGTGCCTTGGAGAATGGAGGATATTCCTTCTTGATTCGGTCAAATCTCGCTGATGTATACAGGAAGGCGTAGTCGCCGAAGTTTGGGTAGTCTTTGTTGATTGACTTGAGTAATTCAGTCGCCCCCTTGTAATTTCTTGCCATCGTCAGCACCATCACCTTCGTTATTTTCAGCCTTGCCTGCATGAGCCGATCCTCCTTATTAATGACCACCAGGTTGTCATTGTTATACCAGAGTGAATCCATTATTTTAAGTGCGCGCCCTTCCTTGCCTGTCATGACAAGGGCCATTGCCTCAAGCGCCGGGTCAAATTCACTTCCTTTATTTCTTGCCTTCCGGAGGTAACGGTTTGCCACCCGCCTGCTTGAATCGGCCAATCCCATGACTTCGTAGGCTATGAGTTTACCAGAATAGTTTTGATAACTGGTATCCACCACGTCGTGAAGTGCCTTCCAGTTTCGCTTTTGAAGGCTGAGCATGAATTGGTAACGATAGGGATCCAATTTGATAACCTCTTGTGGCAGCTTGTCGAGTACGCCATTCTTATTATGGGCCTGAAATGTCCGAAGCTTGCCTACGTCTGTGCCACCCAATTGAAGCAAAACCTTATTCGCTTTGGCTTCGTTTTCATAATCTCCCATGCTAAAAAGCATTTCGCCGATTTCACTCCAGGCAGTAACACTCCTGGGCCATTGATTCTTGGCCTTGCTCATCAGGGCAATGGCCTTGGAAAATTCAAGCCTTCTCTTGTAGATAGCGCCAGCGTAACTGTTGGCCTGTATGTTCTCAGGATCCTCTTCCAGAACCTCGTTAAATAATCTCAGCCCCTCATTATAGTTGGACAGCACATGGTATTGATACATGGCATCTGCAAGTTTTGTTTGCGATGATACAGGGAAGTGCTCGTGGATGTATTGGATTTCCTGTCTTACTTTCTTGTGTGATGCAGAGTCCGAGGCATTGATTTCCCAAATCATGTCGGCCCTTGCGTTTATCAAACTGACCCAGGCTGGCAAATAGGAAGAATCTAATTGTATTGCGTTTTCAAATTCTGTGATGGCCTGCTTGAATATATCCTCGCGCCATCCTGTATTTAGAAGTTCAAAGCCCTTCAGGTAGTGGCTATATGCCGGGAGGTTAGTCGTGGCAATGGTCGCTGTTTTTTCTACGTTGAAATCAAATCTATTGAGAACCTTGGAAGCTATGTCCGCCTGGAGTTCAAAGATGTCAGTAAGCGATGCCTTATAAGGGAGGGTCCAGATGATGTTTCCATTGGCTGCGTCTACCAGTTCAACGGTAACCCGGATAGTCGAGCCGGATAGTTCATAGAACCCGGAAAGAATATGGGTTACGCCTAAGGAGTTTCCAATGGACGAGGGCGTTTCGTTGGAGTTGGTGTATTGTAATGTGGCCTGCAGAGAACTGATGAAATCGAATTTTTTCGATTGGGAAAGTACAGTTCGAATTTCAGAAGCCAGCCCTACGCCATAGTGCTTCTGGTTTTCGTCTGAGTTGCTGCTTTGAAAGGGAATAATGGCGATGCTGATGTCTTTCGCTTCATCTTTCTTTGGCAACCAATACCGTTGAGACAAAGAAATACCAATGCTTAGCAGCAGCAGGCCCATGATAATACCATTGCTGGAGAAAGGCTTTTTCTGGGCAGGCCGAAAGGGGCTTTCTTTCGCTTGCGGTGAATCGGTGCGAACAAAACCAGTCGGGCCCTTCTCAAATTTCCACGCCAGAATAATTGCAGCAGGCAATCCGACAACAATCAGGGCAGTGATGACAAACAGTATCCAGGGAGGCAAATGAATGAGACGACTGAGTGATTCGGCTATTTGTACGGTGAGCCATGCAACAACTATGTAGGCAAGGGCTACCCGCGGAATATTTCTTTCTTTGGCCTTGGCCCACCAGCCTGCAGTAATCGGTTCTTCATGAACGGTGGCAAGCCTGCCTGTCTCATCCTTTTTGGTTTCCTTTGCCTTCTCCTGACGAACCAGTGCGGTGCCAATTTCTTTCAGGGCGTTGGCGACTTTATTGATTTGATTGAGGTAATTGGTTTTGTTGAGGTTGTCACCCAGGTCCGAGTCTTTGATACGAAGGGGTCTGTTGACGCCTGCAGACTTGTAAATAAATGGAATGCAGCGGAGGGGGCCCCCCAATGCACTTTCAATAGAATTGCGGTCTTCAAGATCAAGGTCGTGAATCTGTATGGGCAGAACACGGCTTGCGACATTGCCGTTGACCAGCGTAACGTTCATTCCCAGCGAATCTGCAGTCGCCATTTTCAGGAAGGCTATGAACTCGTGCTGCCAGGCAAAACTATTGACATCACAATACGTCTGCGAGACGATGGGCACAAAAATCAGGCACTTGAGTTTTTTTGCCAGAGATTGATTGACCTGGTGCGTTTCCAGCAACCCATCGTGGGGGTTTTCATCGAAGTAGATGGATACTGGATTCTTTACCGTGGCTTCCAGCTCGGCTCTCAGCGCTGCGACAAACTCTTTTACCCAGCCATCACGCTTGTTGTCATTCTGCCGATAGGAGATGAAGATATCGTATTCGTAGTCGGGCAGGAGGGAGGGCATGCGTCAAAGATAGTAACTACCGACCGCCATGGCAAAGTGAATTGCCGGCGGTAAGAAGGCTATTACTCAGAGTTACGCGAAGGGTCCGCGGAGTTACGCAGAGAGAAAGGCTCTGTGCACCTCTGCGCATTCCTCTGTGAAACTCTGGGCAATAGCTTTACTAAGAGTCGGTCTCACACTGGAAGCGGCAGCAGATCTCTCCGGAATACAAAAGCGGATTGCAATCAACTTCCTCTCTGGAAGAGCTGGTATTTACACGATCAAAATTTGTATAAACTTATTGAGCAGCGCAAGGCAAATCAGAATTATACATATCCCGATATAGTTTCCAGTCACCTGCTTCTTTTTTCCAAACCTGAAGATATTTGCCTTTGTCTACTTGCGTGCCATCGGTGATGTAAATGGTCATTTCACCCTCTTCTGTAATCATGTCAGCCGTGCCCCACACCGCTAACGTCTTGCCAACTGCCTTGGCAACTCCGCTCTTCATATAGGAACCAAATACAGCTTCAATATTTCTTCGCCCGGTAATAGAAGGTTCGTGTGGTGCGAGCATCTTTGCATCAATTGCGTAGCAGTTTGAAACACCCGTGGAATCACCCTTGCTAACCAGTTCCATAAAAATTCGGTTGGCCGCTTTGATCTCCTCCTTTGCTTTAACCAAATCGAAACTTGCACTGCTTTCTGTTGATGCGTTGATACACCCGATAGCAATTGCAGCCAATAGCATAAAGACTGGAAAGTTCCTTTTCATAGTATCCGTCAGTTTAGGTTTACATTGAATAAAATCAATTATTCAAATTCATTTTCTCTAAAATAGAAATAAACCGTTTGTCTTTTCGAATTGGATCCCAAATGGGATCCACCTTCAGCCAAATCATCCATCCGGCGCGTTCGTTGATTCCCTTTTCCAGAAATTGAAAAGCGTGATCGTAATCACCCAATGCTACATATACGCTTGCCACCACATCCGATGCTACATATACAGTGTTGGATTGTTTTTCCAGCAAGTCCAATATTGCAATGGCTTCTTTTTTCTTGCCGGCTATCGCATAAGCGTATGCAAGCCGTGCATGCGACCAGGGGGCCGAAAACAATTGGTGTGCCAATTGCTGCTCTGTAATTGCCTCCTCCAACTTACCGATTTTACTATACACCTGCCCACGTGTAAAATGCTCAAAAGGCTGATTGGTGTCAAACGATCTCACTCTATCCAATTCACGGAGCGCTTGATCAAACTCACCATGATAATAATACATCAACGCATGATTAGCGCCAAGAAAAGAATTCATTGGCTCAAGCTCAACGGTTCGTCCACTTTCACGAAGAGACTCAGCAAAATTCCCCCGTGAACTTAAAAGCCAACTGTAAAACCAATGGCTTGAATATGTTTTATCATCAAGTTGAATTCCCTTTACCAATTCATTTCTTGATTTGGCCCAATCCCACGCGTACCAAAGGTCATAAAACCCATATTGGCCGTGGGCATCGGCCGAGGTACTATCTTTTGCCAAAGCAGTCTGAGCAGCTATTTTTAACGGAGGCATGGCAATGTTTGGCGCCAGGGAAAAGTCAGTTGAGGCTCCATAGTAAAGGGCAACACCCAAATATGGCATTGCATAATCCGGATCGAGTGCAATTGCTTGGTTCAGCATTTTCAACCCTATTTCCATTGACTCGGGGGTCACTTTAAGAATCTCATAGATACCCTTCAAGTAAAGATTATAGGCTTCAATGTTTTTAGTTGGAATTTCGCTTAATCGGTTTTTAACTGAGGCACTTAATCTTGCACTCAATCCTTTCGCTACTCCCTGTGCAATTTCAGATTGGATTAAAAATACATCTTTGAATTCGCGCTCATAGGTTTCCGACCACAAATGAGTATCAGTAATCGCATCAATTAATTGCACTGTTATCTTTATCCGGTTGCCAGACTTTTGAACACTTCCTTCAAGTATATTAGTAACACCCAACTGGCCTGCAATTTCCTTCGCGGTTAATTTGGCTCCTTTGAACTTCATCGAGGAGGTGCGCGATGTCACTTTCAAGTCTCCAATTCTAAAGAGCCGATTCAGCACTTCATCTGTCATGCCGTCACTGAAGTACTCTTGCTCAGGATCGTTGCTCATGTTGACGAATGGTAGCACCGCTATGGATTTGTCAATGATCTCGGGTTCTTTGGAAGGTGATCCGATGAATTGGGAGGCGACGTAGATGATAGCCATGAGCACCATGATCGCCAGGGTGGCGAGCACGATGGTTTTTCGGGACAATGGGTTGCCATTAGCTTTTGGCTGTTGGCTTTTGGCGGACTGAGCAGTGGGATTGATTGGGTTTTTTAGTGAAGAGATGATTTCCTTAACGGCATTGGCAACTTTGTTGACCTGGTCGCGGTAGAGGACTTTACCCGTTGTCCGCACCTCATCATCTTTTGAATTCAAAGGGCGGTTTACGCCTCCTGATTTATGGATGAACTCAATGGCCCTCAATACGCCACCGAGTTCATTTTCCAAAATCGTTTTGTCTTCGGCATCCAGATCATGAATCTTTATCGGAAGACCCGGCCCCTCTCCCGAGGAGAGGGGAGTGCCCTCTTTTGCTAATTTGTTAAATGCAACAAACTCATGTTGCCAGGCAAAACTTTTGGTATCGCAATAGGTTTGTGAGATAATGGGAATGAAAATGAGGCACTTTAGTTTTCCTTCGAGGCTCTTGTCTACATTGTGCGTTTCAAGCAAGCCATCGTGAGGATTTTTATCGAAGTAAATAGAGAGTGGCTCTTTGATAGTAGCAGCTAGCTCTTCTTGCAATGCTGTCACAAATTCCGTTACCCAGCCGCTCCGGTTATCATTATGGCGATAACTAATAAAAATATCATACTCATATCCTTGAATCAGCGAAGGCATAACGATTCATTAAAAGATGAGGACCTGCCTGCCGGTGTCGTATTCGAAGTTGAGAACGATGGAGGACACTCGTCAAAGATAGTCAAATAAGTTGTTTGATGAACTCCCGAATGTGAACATGTTTGATACCCGCCACATTGCCGCTTGCGTTTTCATCCATCGACACCACAAATTTTGGATGATTGTCGTAGGCCAACTCCAGGTTGCCAAATTCTCTTTTGCGAGTGGCCTCATCAGTAATCAAATACGCTACTTGCACATATATCTTTTCATCACCCCGCGTGCATACAAAATCAATTTCTTTGTTTTGGAATTTACCAATGTTCACGCGAAAGCCCGCAATCACTAAATGGAGATAAACAATGTTCTCCAATATCTTACCAATATCCGCTGTGCGATATCCTAACAGGGAATGACGTAGCCCGAGATCTTCCAAATAATATTTCTGCCCGATCTCGAAGATCTTCTTCCCGCGCAATTCTTCCCGATTTACTTTTAAAACAAAAAAGGCTTGCTCTAAAAAACTCAGATAGCTGAGAATCACATTGGGTGTCACTTTCACTTTTTGTGATTTAAGGAAATCACTGATACTTTTAGCGGAAAGAAGATTACCAACATTATCGGCCACATAACTCACCAGGTTTTCAAGGAGCGAAACATTGCGGATGTTGTGCCGTGATACAATGTCTTTGAAGAGAATAGCTGCGTAAATATTTCGCAAGTAATCAAAAACCAATTCATCGGTAAGATTGATGTTGATGAGATAGGGCAAACCGCCATAGCGCAAGTAGGTAAGAAAAGTGTCTTGCGAATCGGGCAGTTGATGGAACGTGAGAAATTCACTGTATGTCAACCCAAAAATTTTGAACTCGATGTAGCGGCCACTTAAGTAAGTTGCCAATTCCCCTGAAAGCAAAAACGCATTACTACCCGTAATATAAATATCGTGATCGCCTTTGGCCTGCAAACTGCGGATGGCTTTCTCAAAATTTTCGATGTCTTGTATCTCGTCAATGAAAAGATAGTTCTTCTTATCGCTAATGGTTTGAGCATTTACATTTTTCATTAGGTCTTTGTAATCGCGCAAGCTGTCATGCTCGAAAAGTTCTTTGTTGATGTAGATAATATTGCACGTTGGGTCTTGCTGACGGATGATGTCCATCAGTTGGAGAAGTAAGAAGCTTTTGCCTACCCTGCGCTGGCCCACGAGCACTTTAATCAGATTTTTGCCGATAAAAGGCTTTATCCTATCTAGGTAAATAGGCCTTGAAGTGTATTCTTTTCGTGTTTTCATGTAAGTTTTATGTATAGTTAAAACTTAGCATCAAATATATGAATTATTTAACTATAGAGACTATGGGATTATCAGTGTGGCGATAAGAGATGAAGATGTCGTATTCGAAGCCGGGAAGGAGGGAGGGCATGTGTCAAAGATAGTAACTACCGACCGCCATGGCAAAGCGAATTGTCTTCATCAAGAAGGCTATTACGCAGAGTTCCACGGAGGGACCGCGGAGTTGCGCGGAGAGAAAACCTTTGTGTAGCGCGTGCAATTGCATTTTTGGGATCAACCTTAATGAGGATGATGAGCCCATAGCCTCAATCATAAATCAAACTTCTTGATGATTGCGATAAAGCGAGGGTGGTTGCGGAGAGGGTCAAGCAAAGGTTCAACTTTGATATATGAAGAGAGGTCTTTCTCGCGTGCAGCATAAGACTTTTCAAGGTAGTCCACTGCTAAGTCGTACTCCTTTCTGCAACAATAAATTAGGGCGAGACTATAGTTGATAGCATAATCTGTCGCAGTTCGCTTAAATACTTCTATTTTTTCATCCGAAGTCTTCCTGTCGCCATTAATAGCGCTGACTATACTTCCATAAAAAGCTTTTGAATCAACTGGCAATTGATCCGTCACAAAAAGGACACTGTCATATTGCTTCAACATTAAATAATTGAAAATAAACAAAGTTTGTACTCCAACCTGGTTAGGACTTACCGCTTGCAATTTTCTCACTATCATTTTGGAGCTATCGTATTGATGCCTTAAATAGTAGGCATCAGCAAGCAAATAGTAGGCCCATGCTTGCAACGGGTCTACCGTTATCGCCATTTTTCCAAAAACCATTGCCTGGTCTGGTAACCCGAAAGCATTATACGTGTGGCATGCGTTCCTTAAGACACGTGCATCTTTAGGATATAAACGATATGCTTTATCAATCAATTTTTTGGCGGATTGATGATCAAATCTAAACCTAATATTAAAAATCGTCTCACTCACTAATGCATCTGAGTTTAGCGAATCGATTTGCAAAGCCTTACGATTAAAACCTTCAAGGGATACACCATCGCTCGAATATGTTGCGGCATAGTACGCCCAAACGGTGGCGTGTGCGGAATCTTTGTCTAAAGATTGCTTAAAAAAATCTCGAGCTCTTAAATTGTCTCCCTTCGAAGAACGTTCAAAATAGAATCGCCCAGTTTGATATAGCTTCCTGGCTTCTTCATTCCAAATTTCTTTCTTATCGGAAGTTCCGTTGGGCGATAAGGTGGCTTTCAGTGCAGCCGATATGGCCGTGGCGATTTCATCCTGGATACTGAAAATATCCGCAGGCTTGCGGTCAAATGTTTTTGACCACAGGTGAGCCCCATCTTCTGTTCTTATTAACTGAGCCGTCACCCGAATGAGGTTATCCGATTTGCGCACGCTGCCTTCCAGTATGGTTGCCACATCCAGCATTTTGCCAATGGTGCGCAAGTCTTCATTCTTGCCTTTAAACTGAAAAGAGGAAGAGCGGGCAATCACTTTTATATCGCCTGACTGGGCCAACACATTGATGATTTCTTCTGCTATGCCATCACCAAAATATTCCTGGTCATGGTTAGGGCTCATATCCGCAAAGGAGAGCACGGCAATGGACTTGTCGAGCGTCGTGGTTCGTTGTTGGTAGAAGAAATAGCCAATTACAGCAATGAATAAAACAACCAGCGAAACAATGAAAGCTTTCTTTCGACTTGGATTCTGATCGTTTCCAGTTACAGGTTGCCGGTTGCCTGTGCGGGAAGGAGTGGTTTGAGTAGGATTTTTTACCGCACTGATCATCTCCTTTATCGCATTCGCTACTTTGTTAACCTGATTTCGATAATCTATTTTGTTTTGATTGAGACTTCTATCGTCTGTTGCTTTCAATGGCCGATTGACTCCGGCTTCTTTGTAGATAAACTCAATCGCCCTCAGCACTCCGCCCATTTCACTTTCAAGCAGTGATTTATCTTCTACGTCCAGATCATGAATTTTGATTGGTAGAATCCGGCTAGCCACATTACCATTACTCAACTTAATATATCTTCCAAACTGATCTTCCTTTGCCAGCTTATTAAACGAAACAAACTCATGCTGCCAGGCGAATGACTTGGTATCACAATAGGTCTGGGAGATGATCGGAAGGAAGATGAGGCACTTTAGTTTGCCTTCCAGGGTTTTGTCAACGCTGTGGGTTTCGAGGAGGCCGTCGTGGGGATTGCGGTCAAAGTAGATGGTAACGGTGTCTTTGAGCGTGCTGCGGAGTTCCTTTTCCAGATTCTGAACGAAGTCTGTTACCCAACCGTCGAGGTTGTCATTGTGGCGATAAGAGATAAAGATATCGTATTCTAAGCCGGGCAGGAGAGAGGGCATGTGTCAAAGATAACAACTCGTGCGCGCCGTGGCAAAGTGTATCGTATGGGTGAAGTAGGCTGTTACACGGAGAAGCACGGAGGTTTCACGGAGAGGCGCGGAGGGAACTTTTGTGCATTCCTCTGTGTAACTCCGTGAAATTGCATTTCCTGAATCGCCTACTTTGGGGTGTGCCATAGGGTGAAGAGGTCTATTGCACGGAGAAACACGCCCACCCGCCGGCCTGTCCGCCGGAACTTCGTGGAGGAGGAAGCGCTTCGCGGAGGTGGGGAGGTCTCACGGAGAATATCGTAGCGAACGGATAAGTTCTGGTCAGTCCGTAAATGCTGTATTTATGGCGGCATGTTCCCACATCGAGATGTCTTTCTGAACCTGATCCATCTTCTCCCTCATCCCGATAATTGTCGCTTGTCCGAGGGGGAGCCGAAGAAATTCTTCGTTTGACTCTACGGCTTTGATCATGGCCTCAGCGGCCTTGACGGGATCACCGACTTGTTTGCCGTGCGCGGCCTGGTAGTACTCACGCATCTTGCCGGCGGTGGAAGCGTACTCGTCCATTTGTCTTGCCGTATCAACAATGGAACGTCCTCCAAAATCGGTGCGGAATGGGCCGGGCTCAACCAGCACCACGCGAATCCCCAGTGGCGCCACTTCTTTCGCCAGGGCTTCGGATAATCCTTCGAGCGCAAATTTGGTCGCATTGTAGATCGCTGCCCCGGCAATGGCGCGGAAACCGCCGATAGAAGAGATATTTACAAAATGTCCGCTGTGTTGCTTTCGGAAATACGGAAGGATAGCGCGCGTGACGTCGAGGGCGCCGAAGAAATTGGTTTCGAGTTGAGCGCGGATCTCGGCATCGGTGACTTCTTCAATAGCGCCGATGAGTCCATAACCGGCATTGTTGACGGCGACATCAATCCGCCCGAAGTGAGACAGTGTAGCCGTAATGGCTTTTCGAACCTGATCGGGTTTGGTCACGTCCAGCGTAGGGCAGATCAATTGGG
>JANPES010000290.1:0-2220 GCA_031423035.1 Cyclobacteriaceae bacterium
TTGCGATAAAGGCTCAACGCATGCTTATCAGTGAGGCCGGACACAAAGTCAATAATGAGCCGGAGCAAGGTGTATTGGTCAGGAGCCTGAGTAACAGAATGACGGACTTCGATGGGCAGAAGCAGCGCCAGGTTTTGATACTTTCTTGAAGCCCCGTTTCGCTGGATTTCCATTCCGGCAGCAATGAATTCAGCAAGCAAGCCAGGCAATACTTCGTGCCCGGCAGCCTCGATCTCAACTACCTGTCGGGCCCGGTAAATACGTTGCACAGAAAGGGAACTAATTGCTTTCAGGGCATCACGGAAAACGCACAAATCGGTCAGTGCGCTATCAAACTTTCCATTCAGCATAGCGGCCTCATTGTCAAGAAAAACCAGCGTGCAGGCATCAATCAACTCACCAATGCTCATCGCACGCAACGAACCCAAGTGTCTGCTCAGTCCATCATGCTGCGACAACCTCTTTCGATCAAGCTTGTTTCCAAGAATGGGAGCAAGCAGATCGATTGTTTCATCGAGTGAGACCAGGCCCAGGTTACAACCATCTTCCAAATCAATGATACTGTAACAAATGTCATCTGCCGCTTCCACCAGAAAGGCAAGGGGGTGGCGGCACCAGGCACCTGGTCCGGACGGCGCGAGTTCAAGCGCGGCAGCTATTTCAGAAAAGACTTTACCCTCACTCTCAAAAAAACCATACTTCTTCTGACTTTTCCGTGCTCTGTTGCGCTCCGGAAAGAGTGCGGGGCAAGGATATTTTGTGAAGGCCCCTAGCGTTGCTATTGTCAGCTTAAAGCCATACCCATATTGATTCAGGATTCGAAAACCCTGGGCATTGCCCTCGAATGTGACTAGATCCTGCCATTGCTGCGGCGTTACCTGTTCTTTGAATCTTTCATTTTTTATGAAAAAATCCGAGAGCGCATCTTCTCCTGCGTGACCAAAGGGAGGGTTCCCCAGGTCATGTGCAAGAGAAGCCGCTGCCACGATGGCACCGATATCAAAAAAGGAAAATTGATTTTTAAGTTCCGGATGCCGCTGGAGCACTACGTCTCCGACCCGTTTACCGAGCGACCTACCTACGCTTGAGACTTCGAGGCTATGCGTCAGCCGGGTATGAACAAAGTCATCCTCAGGCAGCGGATGGACCTGAGTTTTATCTTGCAACCGTCGAAAGGGATGGGAAAAAATGATGCGATCATAGTCCTGCTCGAAAGCACTGCGTGAATTTTCGATTGACACGGGCTTTTGGCCAATCCGGGTAGTGGAGAGCAACGGGGTCCAGTTCACTTCGTTTGTCAGAAAAACATGACGTTGAGAAACAAATTTGAGGATTTTAAATCAAACCATCTCAACACCTGCTATTTTTGATACTATGTATAGTGCACAGTTCAGCGGTAAGTCCTTTGAAATTCAGCCCGGGGATGAAGGCGTTCAGGTGAACGGCAATCCATTAGCGTGGGACCTCGTTGCGTTGGGCAATGGACAATATCACATTAGGTACAACAACAAGAGTTATCCTGCTGAAGTAGTTAAGATTGATCGGGAAACCAAAACGGTCGAATTGAAGGTCAACGGACATCGGTATACTGTGCAGCTCCGTGACGAAATAGATCTTCTCATGGAAAAAATGGGGATGACCGCTTCCGCCGCCCACAAGGTCAATACCATCAAGGCGCCCATGCCCGGCTTGATCATTGATTTGCGCGTAAAGGCCGGTGATGCAGTTAAGGCCGGAGACCCCCTTCTTATCCTGGAGGCAATGAAGATGGAGAACATCATTAAGGCAACCAGCGATGGCACCGTTAAGTTGGTGAAGGTCAAAAAAGGGGACAGTGTTGAAAAAGGTCAGGTGATGATTGAGTTCTGACATGGATACATCCTTGGAATACTTGCGAAGGCTTCTTGACAAACTGAAGACCATTAGTTTCTGGGACCGTTGTTTCCGGTGGGGACAGGTGAAGACCATGCTCGTGGATGCCAACGGTGATCTGCAGCGAATTGCGCCTTCACTGGAAAGCGTTCGTGCGGCGGGCGTCAAAGCGGAAGGTCAATTGGACGTGGAGCGGAACGAAACAAAGAATCTTCGCGAGTCCCTTCAGTTTATCAAGATTGAAAACGTAGGGCTTCGAGACAATCATCAGCGATTTGTTCAGGAAAAAGAAGAGTTTCAAAAAAGAATTGCCTCACTCGATGAAAAGAATGAAAATTACTTTCGCCG
>JANPES010000291.1:0-2926 GCA_031423035.1 Cyclobacteriaceae bacterium
CACCAATTACCCGCTCCTCGTCCGTCTTAACGGCGGCAATTTCAATTTCGCCCAAGCCAAGACCGATGGTTCCGATTTGCGCTTTGCGGATAGTACCGGCGCTTTGCTTCCTTATGAAATCGAACGCTTTGACGCCACCAACAAGGTCGCTGATATTTGGGTGCTCCTCTCCACAGTCAAAGCCAATAACAATTCGCAATGGTTCAAGATGTACTGGGGCAAGTCTTCGGCCTCTTCCTTGTCCTCCTCGGCTTCCGTGTTCCAGTCTTCAAATGGGTTTGCATCAGTGTGGCATCTCAATGAAGATGGCAGCACAACTTCTGGGGCTTATAAAGACGCTACCAGCAATGCTAATAATGGTACTGGTGTTGCTATGACAAACGCTTCAGATGTAGCCGCAGTCATAGGTACGGGTAGCAATTTCACTTCAGCGTCGAATCAGGGCATTACTTTCAACACGGCAACAAACTTACATTCTAATACGAGCCTTACATTGGAAGGATGGGTGAATACCACATCCCAAGGCCAGTACAAAAGGCTTGTGAACAAACCCTTCACTTCTACAGGTGACCCTTATAATGAATGGAGTATTGAATCTTCTGCAGCCAGCAGTACATGGAAAATGACTGCTACAATTAATGGAACTATTCGAGATGTTACTTCAACCACGGCCACGGTCAATGGTACATGGTATTACATCACCGGAACCTATGACGGCACCACCCTAAAGGTTTTTACCAATGGCACTCTTGAAGCGAGCGGAACCTACGCGGGCACCATCAATGACTATGCAGCAAACGGATACTTAGGACGGTGGATAAATACTACCGTAAATTTAGATGGAAAATTGGATGAAGTGCGTGTTTCCACGGCAACCCGAAGTGTGGATTTCATTAAGCTTAATTTCGAAACCCAAAAAGCCGGATCCGCCGTCGTCACTGTTGGGTCCCGGACTCAGGATTATACCAATTCCGTGCGCTTCAACTTCAACACCACCAGCACCGGCGCCAACATCACCGGCACCGATGTTACCAACATTCCCATCCTGATACGGCTCACAGCCACGAACTTCGATTTTTCCAAAACCACGGCTACGGGAACGGATATTCAGTTTGTAGACAAGAGCGGAGCTAATCTCTATCACGAAGTTATAGACTGGGATAAGGGCAATAGCGTTGGCTCAGCTTGGGTCAAAGTGCCCCAGGTAGATAAGAATTCCGTTTCCGATTACATCACTCTCTATTACGGCTGTTCTTCATGCACGGGCAATGCCTTTGCCATTAAGGATTCAGTATGGAGCGGGTACAAAAGCGTATTCCACCTGAATGCGCCCGAAAAGCAGGCAACGGATGCTACCATTCTCGCCAATCATGGTACGTATACCAATACGACTGCAGGAACCAGCCAGGCCTCCATACCCGGCATCACTTCACCCAATGCGGTCAAATTTGACGGCAGTAGCAACTATATCACCTTGCCAACTGAAAGCAATTATGACATCGCCACCAATTTAACAGTATCAGCCTGGATCAAGTGGTCGGCATGGAATTCGGCTTACCAAGCAATCATCACTAAGGGCGAATCCTCTTGGCGTATAGCCCGAAATGCCTCTAACAACACTTTGCATTTCACCTGCACGGGAACCACAAGCGATAATGTAACATCTTCCGCAACCGTCCATGACGGCGCCTGGCATCTGGTCACGGGTACCTATGATGGCTCGAATATCAAAATCTATATCGATGGCGCTGAGTCCGGTACCACTGCCTCCACAGGCTCCATTGCCAATACATCCGATGCGGTTTGGATCGGGGAAAACCTGACTTCGACTGGACGATGGTGGAATGGCGCGATCAGTGAAGTACGCATCGGCAACACGGCCGGCGTGCTTTCGGCGGATTTTATCAAGTTGTCCTATGAAAATCAGAAAGCGTCTAGCACCCTTTTTTCCAATACTACCATAGCCACTTCGTCTTTCCAGCGATCCAAGATTTTCAAATTCAATACCACGGCCTCAGGTGCGAATGTAACCACCGATGTGTTTAACTACCCTATGCTGATAAGGCTCAATACTTCAAACGGTGGCCTGGTGGATTCGGTGCGCAACGACTCCGCCGGAGATATCCGCTTTTTGGATGGGGACGGGGTAACTTGGCTCGATTATCAAGTGGAACGCTGGAGCCAAAGCGCGGACAGCGCCGAAGTTTGGGTCAAGGTTCCAAAGGTGGATGGCAACAGTTCCGGTGATTTTATCACCATGTTTTACAAGGAGGTCACGGCTTCGACCATTCCTGTGGGGGAATGCGCTACCTGTGTGTTCGACACCGCCAATGGATTTACCGGCGTTTGGCATATGAAGGATGTGGCCAGTTTGACGGATGCGACAATAAGGGCCAATACGGCCACCAACAATGGCACCGTTACGGCACTGGGAAACTCAAGCCAAGGCGTTAATTTCGACAACAATACGGACTATTTGAGCGTGCCAGTTGGCGCGGCTACGGGAACAACCAATGAGATTACTTATTCCGTGTGGACGTTAGGCAGTGCTAGCTTACCTGTTGGCGAAGCCACCACTCTATACGGTATCGATGGCTCCGGAAATCGGGTACTCAATGTCCACCTGCCGTATGGTAATGGACGCGTCTATTGGGATGCCGGAAATTCTGGTACCAGCAGTTTTGACCGTATTGACAAAGCTACAGACAGTGCCGGTATGTATAAGACCAATAGGAGCTATTGGACCTTTACGAAAAGTGCTTTGACCGGGGATATGAAGATTTACTACAACGGGGCACAATGGCAGAGCGGGAGCTCATTGACCAGAACTCTGAGCGCCATCACCACCTTGACCTTTGGACAATCTTCCAGCAGTTATTTAGGCATCCTTGACGAAGCGCGACTTTCCAGGGTCGTGCGTTCTGCG
>JANPES010000292.1:0-1844 GCA_031423035.1 Cyclobacteriaceae bacterium
AAGCCGATAGCCACGCCCAGCAGTGTGAGGATGGCAGTCATTCGAGACGTAAAGAGCGGGCTATTCATCGGACGTGAAGATAGTTAGTTATCGCTGTTCGGTGGCACCCCTTAAACTATGGAATGTCATACCGGACGCGCCAGGCGCGTTCCGGTACCCCGTAATAGTCGCACGAACTTTTTTCATAGTGCCATGTGCACGTTGATTTGGGCGGGGTACCGGCGGCGCGAAGCGCGCGCCGGTAGGACTTTTCCCCTTCTATAATCAAATAATATTTCGTTTATTCATCACCTTAATCTTTTAAATCCCTACCCCTATGAAAGGCCTCATGATGGATTTCCCGCTTTCTATCCCTGTTCTACTGCGACGGGCCGAAACACTGAGCGGCAAGAAAGAAATAATTACCCGCCTCCCCGACAAGTCCATCCACCGGTATACTTACACCGAAATGGCCGAACGCTCCAAGCGCCTCAGTGCAGGCCTGAAGAAACTTGGCGTAAACGAAGGCGACCGGGTAGCCACCCTTTGCTGGAATCATTACCAGCACCTGGAAATGTATTTTGCCATCCCCTCCATGGGCGCTGTGCTGCACACGCTCAACCTCCGGCTTTCTCCAGATGACCTGGCCTATATTGTAAGTCACGCCAGCGACAAAGTCATCATCGTCGACCAGGTGCTACTCCCCTTGTTTGACAAATTCAAGGATCGCATCCACGTCAAACACATTGTCGTTGTGCCAAATGGAGGCCAACCCCTGCCAGCAGGATATGTCAACTATGAAGAAGTACTAGCTGCCGCTGACCCTAAATCATTTACTCCCTTTGAGGGCGATGAAAACACGGCGGCTGCCATGTGCTACACGTCTGGAACAACGGGGCAGCCGAAAGGCGTTCTCTATTCCCATCGCTCCATTGTATTGCATTCCATGCTGTCGGCATTCACCGATGCCATGGCCATTTCCGAAGCGGATATTGTCCTGCCGGTGGTCCCCATGTTTCACGTCAATGCCTGGGGCATTCCCTTCACATGCACCATGGTTGGTTGCACACAGGTGTTTCCTGGTCCACATCTTGATCCACCCAGTTTGTTGGAACTATTTGAAAAGGAAAAAGTGACTGTGACTGGTGGCGTGCCAACGATTTGGCTAGGCATTCTTAATATTTTGGATGCCAATCCGGGCAAATACAATTTGAGTTCCTTGCGTGTCATGCTGGTGGGTGGCTCTGCCGCCCCGATCTCCATGATCAAAGGATTCCAGGAGCGCCACGGGTTGCGCATTCTCCATGCCTGGGGAATGACGGAGACCTCCCCTTTAGGGAGCATTGGCAGCCTCACCAGTGAGTTGCAGAAAGCGCCCAAGGATATACAGTACGCCTATCGGTCCAAGCAAGGCATTGCCGCACCATTTGTTGAAATGCGCATCCGCAATGAAAACGGAATCGCGCCCTGGGACGGCATCACGATGGGTGAACTGGAAGTACGCGGGCCCTGGATCTCCAAGGCCTACTACAACACGCCCGATGAAGATGGGAAGTTTACGATTGATGGATGGTTCCGTACCGGTGATATCGTGTCAATTGAACCGAATGGATACATCGAAATAAAAGACCGCAGCAAGGATGTTATCAAGTCGGGTGGTGAGTGGATCAGTTCAGTGCAACTGGAAGGTGCCTTGATGGGTCACCCGGCGGTTGCCGAGGCTGCTGTATTTGCCATCGCGAGTGAGAAATGGATGGAGCGGCCGATGGCGGCCATCGTCTTAAAAGAGGGAAAGACGGTGACAAAAGATGAGTTGAACAAATTCCTTGAGCCGCTCTTCGCCAAGTTCTGGCTGCCGGATGCGT
>JANPES010000293.1:0-18521 GCA_031423035.1 Cyclobacteriaceae bacterium
CCCGCCGTTTCCAGGGATGTGATTTCAATGCCTCCAAACGTGCCATCATCTGTAAACGGGAAGCTGGCAACTGTAAAAGTGAAGTTAATATCTTCTACAGTGGTTACACTTGCATTGACGAGTGGAAGTAATTTTGTGGTCAATCAAATACCCACCAGTGTCAATGCAAGTGTAACCACTGTAGAAGATATTAACTTCACTTTTACAGTTGCCAGCTTCCCGTTTACAGATGATGGCACGTTTGGAGGCATTGAAATCACATCCCTGGAAACGGCGGGTGACCTGGAATACAATGGTGTCGATGTGATTGTAGGACAAGTATGTGGCGACGTTTCGCTGCTTGTCTTCAAGCCGTCTGTCGATGCCAATGGTTCGCCGTATGCGGCGTTCAACTTCAAGGTCATCGACAATCTCGGTGCCTCCAGTGTGGCAGCCTATACTCTGACCGTCAATGTCACACCTGTCAACGATGCGCCAGTCATCACGTCGCAAGCTGTCCCTTTGAGTACTCCCGAGGAAACAGCCTTGACGATTGTAGTTGCGAACCTTACCGTGGTTGATCCGGATGGGGCAGCGCCAATCCTCACTGTTCAAAGTGGAACAAACTACACGATCGTTGGAAATACCATTACACCTGTTCTGGATTTCAATGGAGTACTTACGGTACCAGTAACCGTGAGCGACGGAACAGTTTCCAGTGCCGTGTTTAATCTAACTGTAACCGTTTCGCCTGTCAATGATGCGCCCGTCATCACGGCACAAGTTCCATTGAGCACGCCCGAAGAAACAGCCTTGACAATATTGGCCACCAATCTTACTGTGGTTGATCCGGATGGAGCAGCGCCAACGCTCACCGTGCAAAGCGGAACAAACTATACGATCGTTGGAAACACCATTACACCTGTTCTCAATTTCAATGGAATACTAACCGTACCGGTGACGGTGAGCGACGGAACAGTTTCCAGTGCAGTGTTCAATTTAAGTGTGACCGTATCGCCGGTAAATGATGCGCCTGTCATCACGGCGCAAGCTGTCCCTTTGAGTACCTCCGAAGAAACAGCCTTGACGATTGTAGTTGCGAACCTTACCGTGGTTGATCCGGATGGGGCAGCGCCAATCCTCACCGTTCAAAGTGGAACAAACTACACGATCGCTGGAAACACCATTACACCTGTTCTTAATTTCAATGGAATACTTACGGTACCAGTAACCGTGAGTGACGGATCGGCGACCAGTGCGATTTTCAACCTTAGCATTGTGGTAACACCATGCGTGCCGCCGGGTATTCCCTCAGCATCAAATATTTCAAGATGTGGCCCAGGTGGTGTCGCACTTTCTGCAACAGGTGCGGTCGGAACCCAGGAGTATCGCTGGTATGATTCGCCGGTCGGCGGGACTTTGTTGGCATCAACTCCGGCATTCAATACGCCAGGCATATCCGTAAGCACGTCGTACTACGTATCTATGGTGGAGCTTGCAACAACGTGTGAGAGCGGTCGGAAACAGGTGGATGCCATTGTTAACCCCATTCCTTCAGATCCTACAACACCGACAGTCAACGGCCCCTTCTGCAGCGGATCAACTTTTACTTTTACTACTTCAGGCGCTTCGCCCGGTGAATATCGCTGGTACACCGTGCCCAGCGGTGGAACGCCAATCGCAGGAGCAGTCAATGATTTCTACTCAACGGTGCTCACTACGGCCCCCACCCCGACATACTATGTTTTGATCGTGAGTGGTGGTTGTGAAAGCGGAAGACAATCGGTAACGGCGCTCGTGATCCCGCTGCCCGTATCACCAACAGTACCGGCCCCCCTAGCGGTATGTCCGGGTAGTTCAATATCCATCACGGCAAGCGGAGCCTCCAACGGACAGTATCGGTGGTATGACGCGAGCATCCTGATTACAGGTGAGTCTAATAGTGTGCTGACAATCCCATCACTGACGGCGGCAAGAATCCTGGAGGTCGCGATAAACGATGGCTCCTGTGAAAGCACCAGGACAACCGTCACCGCCACGTTAAAAGTCTGCACCGCACCCGTCATCGCCGATAATGTTTCAGCACCCTTCGTACCCGGAATCGTCCGCATTGACCTCACACCGCTGCTCTCGGATGCTGAAGGCAACCTGGACGTAAGCTCTATTTCTATAGTCGGCACGCTGGCGAGTGGCGCAACGGCCACCATTGATGGAACCGATCTCGTTATCGATTATACTGGAATCCCTTTCCCAGGAATAGAGACTGTCGAACTCTCGGTTTGTGACCTCACCGGTCTGTGCACAACGGAAACATTGACCGTTGAACTCTCCAGTGAGATTGGAATCTACAATGCCCTGTCTCCCAATGGAGACGGCAAGAACGAGACATTCTTCATCGAGAACATTGACAAACTCGCGGATACAAAGGAAAACAAGGTGATGATCTTCAACCGCTGGGGGGATGTGATCTTTCAGGTGGAGAACTATGACAACGTGAGCAAAGTCTTCCAGGGCTTGAACAACAACGGAGAAAGCGTTCCCGCAGGAACGTATTTCTACCGTATTGATTTCAAGAGCGGAGCAGCATCGAGGACTGGGTTTATTTCACTTAAAAAATAATACCAATGCCATGAGTGAAACAAATGCCCTAGTGAACGCAACGGAAGGAACAATAGCTATCAGGTGTTAGATGGAAATTGGAATTAATGAAAAGCGATATGATTCAGAACTTCTTCGAAAAATCAGCAGTGGAAAGGAAGGAATGCCACGCTATAGATGGAAAAGAAGGTCAAAGAATTTTCAGGAAATCTGCCGGCGAAATGATCGGGACGCTCCGGAAAGGATGGAGTTTTAGTAAATGGTTGTCTCCTGAGACTATACAATCGGCCAGCCCATCAATTGCCAATACCAGTAGCATGTTATCGTCAGCGTCTTCACAATCAGTCACTATACTAAAGGGTACAAGAAACACAGATTCCAAAGCAATAGCAGTAAGAAAAAGTCTTACATTTTTTTCATCGAACATTTTTGAAAATTTGCTCCTGCCTAGCACCTCCTCGTATTCGGCCAGCAGATCAGGAGAAAGAAGCATTTGCCACTCTTTGCCTTTCAAGACTGTTTCCAACGTCAAAGCAGGGGGTGAAGAAGAGTCGAGGAGTGCGCTTACCAGCACATTTGTATCAATGACCGCCCGCATCGGCTATGTCATGGAGGCTTTGATAAGCTCTTGTACTTCTTCCTTAGAAAGGTTTTTTGAGGCCACTTCACGCTGCATTTTCTGCATTATTTCCAGGGCAGATGGGTTTCCTTTCCGTGTTAGCGAATACAACCAGAACTGCACAAATGTTGAAAGCTTATCCTTATCGGTTTTTGACAGCTTGCTTACCAGATCAGCAGAAGTATCGGGTAATTCAACACGAATGGTTTTCATTTCGATCAATTTAACATGCAAAGATAGAAAATTATGCTTTTAGTATCCGCCACAAAGTCAATCCCATTCATTCCGGGCTTTTTTCTGGTAAGCAAGACCATTGACCCCGCGCTTCAGTTGGCCAAAGTGTCACCTGCTGTTTATTTAAAGTTAAACAAATGCACGCTTTTGAGTCCTTCCAATAACCTAATCCTATGAAAAACCTACTTTTCCTTACTCTGTTTTCCTGCGCGCTGCAAGCTGCTGCCCAGCAAGACCCCATCTACGCCCAGTACATCAACAACCCGATGCTGGTCAATCCGGCCTATGCGGGGAGCAACAACATGTTCAACGCCGGCGTTCAGTACCGCACACAATGGGCCGGGCTGGATGACAACCCGACCACGGTCAACTTCTCCAGCAACATGTCCGTGTACCGCAACAAAGCAGGGGTAGGGCTCATGGTGACCCAGGATAAGATCGGAGATTCCAAGACCACGGAAGTCAACGGTGTGTTTGCCTACCGCCTGAATCTAAAAAGTTCTTCCGTTTCCTTCGGTATGCAGACGGGTTTTATGCGCTACGAGAATGATTTGTCGAAGCTCTCGGTTCGTGACCCCGGGGACCCGGCGTTTACGGAAACGACAGAAACGAAATTCAATACGGGCTTTGGTGTGCTGTGGAAGGGCGACCGGTTCATCATGGGCTTGTCGGTGCCCCGGATGCTGCCGGCCACGGTGAGCCAGGGCGGTCAGGAGATTGAATTGTACCAGCAGCACTACTACCTGTTTGGATCGTATGTATTCTTTTTGTCGGACAAGGTTCGTTTCAAGCCGGCGGTTTTGTTCAGAGGGACAAGCAACTCACCCATATCAACGGACTTGAATCTTTCTTTCACCTACAAGGAGTACTACACCGCGGGTTTGATCACCCGGAACTTCAAGACCTACGGATTACTGACGCAGGTGCTGGTTGGCAAATTCCGGCTTGGATATGTGTTTGAGTTGCCGGGGAACGGGGAGACATCATTGAATTTCACCAGCCATGAACTCATGATTGGGATGTCGATGGATTTGCTCCCGTTTCATGATCGGGCGGTGAAGACGTTTTGATGAAATTGATTCACCATTGAGAATGAAATGACTCTCAGCATGGACAAAAATGAGATTTTGAAGAAGGCCACAAAGGCTAGGTTTATCTCACTCAAAGAAATAGAGCGTATGAGAACAACATCACTATGGCGCAATTTCTGGTTGAAAATGACCAGAGGTGTGCTTTCAGTTCAATTTCACTTACTTGGATTGCCGGCTAAGATGATGGTTGGGAAATTCCGTGAAGAGAGTCGCCTTGCAATCTTACCACTTCTCGCATTTGTCACACTTCTCTCATCGGTAACTAATGCGCAGCCCACAATCACAAGCCTCAGCCCGTTAAGCGGAATAGTAGGTACCCCGGTAACAATAGCAGGTACCAACTTCAGTATCACTCCCGCTAATAATATTGTCAGCTTCAATGGAACATTAGCAACTGTACTCACAAGTACTGCCACCTCCATCTCCACCACTGTGCCTGCCGGGGCGACCACTGGTACGATTACCATCACGGTATCGGGACAGACAGGGACGAGCGCTACCGCATTCTATGTTGCTCTATCTCAAACGATCATGAGCAATAGCCCAGTCCAGGCTTGCAATGTTCAGTTTCTCGATCCTGGGGGGCTCTCCACCTACTCCAACTCGCAGGATTTCACGCAGACATTTAAACCCATCAATGCTGGCGAGGTGATCCTAATTACGTTTTTGTCTTTCAACACAGAATCCGGCTTCGACAATTTGGCAATCTATGATGGGCCTACTACAGCCTCTCCCCTGTTGCAAACTCTTACTGGGACATCATTACCAAGTTCATACTACTCAACAGCTCCGGGGGGTGAACTGACCTTTAAGTTCCACTCCGACGGTTCGGTAGTGGCAACAGGATGGGAGGCGATAATCACTTGCATAGCCCCTCCGCCTCCACCACCACCCGATGGAAACAATGATCCCACCTTCAACCAAGGTGACATAGGGAATCCATTTGGTGCTTCGGACCGGATTTTGGCCATGGCCATCCAACCGGACGGTAAAATTGTCATCGGCGGACTATTTACTTCCTTCAACGGAACGGCAATAAACAGAATAGGTCGACTTAATTCAGACGGAACACTCGATGGAGCCTATAATGTTGGAACAGGCGCTGATGGCCTGATATGGACGATGGCCCTTCTGGCAGACGGGAAGGTTATCATCGGAGGTGAGTTTACTTCAATCAATGGGGTAAGTAGAAAGGGGATAGCCAGGTTGAACACAGATGGTACGCTAGACGCAAGCTTCGTCGTCGGCACAGGGTTCAATGACCAGGTCTCGCGTGTTAAAATTCAAACAGACGGCAAGGTCATTGTGGGCGGTTCCTTCGGAACTTACAATGGAACGGTTGTCAATCAAATCATCAGACTTAATAGTGATGGGACTCTTGACACTGCATTTGGTTCCAGTACCGGAACTGGACCCAACAATTCTGTCTATTCCCTCGCATTGCAAGCTGATGGTAAAATTATCTTCGGTGGACTTTTCACTTCCTTTAACGGAACAATTCGCAACAGGCTTGCTCGACTTAATACGAACGGCACCCTGGATACTTCCTTTGACACTTCAGCAGGCGCCAGCGATCAGGTAAGAGATATAGCGGTTCAAGCTGACGGCAAAATCCTCATTGGGGGGAGATTCACAACCTATGGTGGAATTGGCCGAAACAGAATTGCAAGAGTGAACACGGATGGGTCATTGGATTCCACATTCGATCCAGGATCCGGTTTTGACGACCAGGTTGAGACCCTTGTTGTTCAAACCGATGGCAAGATTGTCATTGGAGGTGTGATACAAAGCTTCAACGGTATCCCCAAGTTTGGCATCGTCCGCGTGAATTCCGACGGCACACTCGACGCTGGTTTTAATACCGGCACGGGCACCAGCAACACGGTCGACATCTGTAGGGTCCAACCTGACGGAAAGATTCTAGTCGGGGGAGGGTTCACACAATACAACTCCATTACTAGAAACCGAATCGCCCGACTGAATACCGATGGCACCAATGACGGAGCATTCAACGCAGGTGCTGGAACGGGTGCTAACAACCTTGTGCGGGCGGTTCAGACATTGCCAAACATGCAAATTTTGTTGGGAGGCGCATTCTCTTTTTACAATGGAACCCCCAGAAGCGGCATCGTCAGACTTGATCCGGACGGAAATCTTGATCCTTTGTTCAACCCTGGCTTAGGGGCTAACGGCGCAGTCAGGTCCATTGCAGTTCAGGCTGACGGGAAGCTTGTAATTGGTGGAGATTTCACTACCTACAACGGGATATCACGAAATTATTTGGCCCGACTAAATCCTGATGGAACTTTGGACCCATCCTTCAATATTGGAATCGGGGCAAACAATATTATTTACTCCGTCTACTTGCAACCCGATGGAAAGGTTGTTGCGGGAGGTGACTTCTTCTCATTCAATGGAACGACAAGAAACAGAATCGTGCGGGTAAATGCGGATGGGTCCTTGGATGCAAGCTTCGATCCAGGAGGAGGCTCCAACGGATCAGTACTGACCTGCACACCTCAACAGGACGGGAAAGTGGTTATTAGCGGATCCTTCTCAAGCTTTAATGGAACGTCGCGAAACAATATTGCCAGGCTCAACATCGATGGTTCATTGGATACGGGATTCAATCCAGGATCGGGCACAAACGATTGGATAAGAACCCATCTCATTCAACTTGATGGCAAGATTTTTATTGGTGGGGATTTCAGCAGCTACAATGGTACAGGCAGAGTACGCGTTGCACGAATAAATACAGATGGTTCCAATGACGCTTCATTTAATCCAGGAACCGGCGCCTCGAACAGTCCGGTATTAACCAGTTCCCTACAGCTCGACGGAAAAATTGTTATTGGAGGTGATTTCTCATCTTACAATGGCATTACTCGAAGATACATTGCGCGTATCAATCCCGATGGCTCGCTGGACAATGTGTTCAATCCAGGTACGGGGGGAAATAGCTGGGTCAGGACAAGTAAAATGCAGCTGGATGGGAAAATCTTGATTGGTGGGGATTTTACAACCTATGGTGGGATCATCAGAACGCGCGCAGCGCGTGTAATCGGTTCGCCTGTAAACCTTATTCCGGTTGTGGCAAATGCGCAGGGTTGTGCCGGCACTAACACTGCTCTGACTGCCTCTGGTCACTTCGGCGCACAGCAGTACAGATGGTATGCCGCAGTCAGTGGCGGATCTCCGCTTGGCACAACGGCAACATTCAACACCCCGGTGTTGTCAGCCTCCACAAGTTATTACGTAAGCTTCTTCAACCCCATTGAGAATCAGGAAGGGTCGCGGACAGAAGTGGTGGTGTCTTTGGCTTCTATTCCATCTGCGCCAACGGTTGTGTCATCCAACCAGGTATGTGAAGGGTCGACAGCAACTTTGACGATGGGCGGCGGGAGTAATGGCGAGTATAGGTGGTACACCGTGGCTACAGGAGGAACAGCTATCGTAGGAGAAGTAAATGCCTCCTATGTTACCCCGCCCATCACAGCTGCCACCAACTATTACATATCGTTGAACAATGGCACATGCGAGGGGCCCAGAACTGCATTTTCCCTGGAGTTAAAGAATTGCAACCTGCTACCTGTTATAAAGGCTGCAACCATAAGGCTTCAAATATCCGGGTCTGCCACCGTGGATTTGAATGCTCTCACTACTGCTCCTGGTGCGCCTCTCGATCCTGCCTCATGGCAGATCATAGCACAGCCCACCAGTGGTGCGAGTGCAGCCATTACCAATGGAATTTTGAGCGTTGATTTCGGTGGACTTTCATTCACGGGCACCGATCGCCTATCCTTATCGGTATGCGATCAGGCGGGCAATTGCACTTCCGGAGATATTGTAATCGAGGTTTCAGGCAACATTGTCGTATACAACGCTGTGTCTGCAAACGGAGATGGCAAGAACGAGATCTTGGATATCGCATTCATCGATGTGCTCCCGGATACCAAAGACAACAAGGTTACGATTTATAACCGGTGGGGGGATGTGATCTTCCAGGTGGAGAACTATGACAACGTGAGCAAAGTCTTTCAGGGACTGAACAACAGCGGAGAAAGTGTTCCCGCGGGAACGTACTACTACCGCATTGATTTCAAGAGCGGAGCGGCGGCGAAGACGGGATTTATTTCACTAAGAAAATAGAGACTATTAAAATCAGACACTACTTTATGCAGAATACTCAGGTTTCAAGTCGCAGGTCGCAAGTGAGGGTGCACCCACCGGCAACTGGCTACCGGCAACCTGTAACAATCACGTGGGAATGCTTGCCTTCCTTGTTGCGGATCAACCCGGCCTATGAATTTTGACTATCTTTAATAACCTGGAGGTAAAGATTTCCGATCATTTCTTGGTAATTCGAATCTATCAATCTCAAAGCCACTCAACTGGTCAATTGAAATGACTGATTTCAATCGCTTTGGTACCGTTCCTATTCTGCTCGCAGTTTTATTCCTGAATGGTTGTGCAACGTACTATCTGCCGAATTCCCACAATGTGCCATTGCTCAGGGAGAAGAATGATGCCCGGGTTTCATTGACAGGGACAGATTATAGAAAGTCAAATTCTTTGTTCACATTGGAATTCCAGGGTAGCTATGCGGTGAGCAATAAAATTGGGGTAGTGGTCAACACGATGGTCGGAGGAATTGGGGGCGGCTCAGAGTTTTAGTATCTGGATGTGGGCGGTGGCTACTTCAGAGCCAATAAATCAGGCTTCATTTTTGAATCGTATGGCGGCGTGGGATTCGGCAACGCAAGAACTGGAAGTGCAACATTGTTAGGGTCATTTGGTTGGCATAACGATGCGAATTTCATGAAGTACTACGTTCAGCCGTCCTTTGGTTACAAAACAAATGTCCTTGAACTTGCCATTTCATGGCGGCTGGCTGCGCTGGATTTTACTTCGATCTCAGGCTCCGGCTTATCGAATGCCAATGCTGAAGAGCTGGCAGCAATTCAAATGATTCAAAGTAACCCGGCCTCATTTTTGTCAGAACCGGCCGTGACAGCCAGATTGGGTTTCAAAGTCTTTAAGATTCAGGCCCAATGGGGATGGTCCAGCAACCTGAGTCATCCAAACTACCCACAGGCACACGAGTATTTGAACCTTGGACTGTTCTTCAGTATAGATGGAATCAAGAAGGAATAGTTTAGGGGCTGGAATTGCTTTAAAGAGTCACCGGCCCATCGGTGCAGACATATGGGAGATGCATAGGGCTACTCCACCGTCACCGACTTCGCCAGATTCCTCGGCTGATCCACGTTGCAGCCGCGCAGCACAGCGATGTGGTAGGAGAGGAGTTGCAGCGGAATCACAGAGACCAGCGGCATTAAGGGTTCAATCGTGGCCGGTACCTCAAGGGTAAATTCCGCCATCTTCGAGATTTGTGTGTCGCCCTCGGTGACCACAGCGATCACACGACCTTTGCGGGCCTTCACTTCCTGGATGTTGGAAACCACCTTCTCGTACGAACTGTCTTTGGTGGCAATAAAGACTACCGGCATTTCCTGGTCGATCAAAGCGATGGGTCCGTGTTTCATCTCTGCTGCCGGATAGCCCTCGGCATGGATGTAGGATATCTCTTTTAATTTGAGCGCACCTTCCAACGCTACCGGAAAGTTGTATCCGCGTCCCAGGTACAGAAAATTCCGGATCTCCTTGAACTCTTCGGCGAGTTTCTTGATCTGGTCGTTGAGCTTCAGGGCTTTTTCAACCTTGGCCGGAATGTTCTCCATCTCGACCAGCATCTCGTGGAACTTCTGCTCGGTGATGGTTCCCTTTTGGTGCGCTACAATAAGGGCAATCATGTTGAGTACAGTGAGCTGGGCCGTGAAGGCTTTCGTGCTGGCTACTCCAATTTCAGGCCCCGCGTGTGTATAGGCCCCGGCGTGTGTAAGGCGTGGAATCGATGAGCCAACCACGTTACATACGCCAAAGATGATGGCGCCTTTTGATTTAGCCAGCTCAATGGCCGCCAGGGTATCAGCGGTTTCGCCTGACTGTGAGATGGCAATAACGACATCGCCTTCGCGAATTACCGGATTCCGATAACGGAATTCAGAAGCATACTCTACCTCGGTGGGAATACGGCAGAATTCCTCAAAGAAATACTCGGCCACAAGCCCGGCATGCCATGATGTACCGCATGCGACGATAAGTATGCGGTCGGCATTCACCAGCTTGTTGATGTACTCACGAAGGCCACCGAGAATCAGCCGGTTTGAGGCTGAATCCAATCGTCCACGCATGCAATCCTGTATAGAGCGAGGCTGTTCAAAGATCTCTTTGAGCATAAAGTGCTCATAGCCTCCTTTTTCGATGGCCTCCAGTTCGAGGTCAATGGTTTGAATGTAGGGCGTCAACGGCAGGTTGGCGACATTCTTGATGGTCAGCTTTCCGTTGTCGATGATCGCGATCTCCTGATCATTCAGATAAACAACTTCGTTTGTGTACTCGATGATGGGTGTGGCATCTGAAGCCATGAAGAATTCACCTTTTCCCACGCCGAGAACCAACGGACTTCCTTTGCGCGCGGCAATCAGCAGGTTTGGATTGTCAAACGACATGACAACAATGGCGTACGCGCCGACGACTTTGGTTAATGCCAGCCGAACAGCCTCATCAATCGGACACCTTTCCTTCTCTTTGATATCTTCGATAAAGTGTATGAAGACCTCCGTATCGGTTTCACTCAGAAACGTGTGGCCTTTGCGAACCAATTCCTGCTTGAGGGCGGCGTAGTTTTCAATAATCCCATTATGGATGATCGCAAGGTTCTTTGTGGCTGAATAATGTGGGTGTGCATTTTCATCGCTGGGCTCCCCATGGGTGGCCCACCGGGTATGACCCATGCCGATGTGGCTGTCAAGGTCCATACCTTTCAGGTAAGCCTCCAGTTCAGAAACCTTTCCCTTTTTCTTATAGACGTTCAGGGCGCC
This sequence comes from Cyclobacteriaceae bacterium, assembly GCA_031423035.1. Lineage (GTDB taxonomy): Bacteria > Bacteroidota > Bacteroidia > Cytophagales > Cyclobacteriaceae > ELB16-189. The sequence continues at coordinate 11,466 of JANPES010000293.1, forward strand.
ATTGAGCAAGGCAATTCCCGTGCTGTCATAGCCACGGTATTCAAGTCGCTTTAATCCTTTGATGATGACGTCACTGGCTTGGCGGTGACCAACGTAGGCAACAATTCCGCACATGGTTTATGGAAGAGAAGTTAGCGTTTTTGAATAGTAGATTCGCAACTTGGCGGAAGAAGGGTCAAGGGCCATTGAGCTAACGGTTTTTCCAAACTCTGCATCCAGGGGATAGATGGCGAAGGATTTTACCCTTCGCTTATTTTTCTGCTCATTAAAAATTTCCTGAAAAAACTCCGTCAGAATGGTTTTTTCGACCTTGTTGGTTTCCTGATCAACGGCAACTACACCTCCCGTTAACTCATTGCGGATGCTTGCACGTGTTTCAATTTCATTGATCGCCAAGGCATTGATTCCGTTTTGTATTTTAAACATATAGGGGTCATTCACCCGGCGCGGTGTACCGGCAATTACCGTGTCAATAACGATGGGGCGAAACTTGTTTGTTGAATCAAGCAAGAGCATCTCGAATGTTTGAGGAGGGCGCACGTTAGCGGTGTTTTCAAAAATCATCTCAGCTGAATTGATTACAATATTCTCCAGCGAATCAAAGTAGTCATAAAATTTTCCGAGATCATAGCGGGCAAGAAGGCCCGTTCCGCTTTGGATGTAGGCCTTGCCATCTGAAGTAGAAACTGGTTGAAAGGGGGTTATGCCATCGAAAGGGGTTCCTGCGCGATCAGTTAATATCTGACTAAAACTAACAACGGGTATTGCCGCTCCGGCAATAGATCCAAAGAAAATGGGAAATTCAATGGCCTTCACATCTGCGCCCGATTTGTATCTAAGAATTAGCTTGGAGTCAAGTGGGTCTGAGGTTGGGAGGCTGTATACGGGAGTGACTCCGAGTATCTTGTTTCCGATCGGCATTGTAATTGAAAGTCCAGGGTACTTTTCGGTAAAATCTGTAAATGAATCGAAGATGCTGGGGTTGGTTAAAAAGTCGTTCAGCAGATCTTGCCCCATTGTGCCCGTGAGCCTTACCGTTGCATTAAAATATACATTGTTAGTCGGGTCACGGTCGGTGTACTTTTCCCATCCTAGTTTGAGCTGATTAGGGCCAACCGCAAAGATGGTATCGCCCATGGAAGTGGTTTCCGTAGGGATTTGGGTATCACTATAGAATGCGCCATCGGTGCCAAGCGACCCAAGTATTTTAAAAACCTCAAGCTTCAAATCAGAGCTATCAAGGGTGCCGTAGGAGTAGTAGTCAAACCGAAGCTGAAGATGAAGGGAATAATAGATGGCGGCTGGATCAATGTTTGCAGGCTGCAGTGGAGGGGAAAAATTGAAGAACCCTTTCGCTTCGATGTTACCCAGGACGGGATCACTTGCTCGTCCCACTAAAATACGCGCGAGGTCCTCTTCGATTGAATTTCTGGTAGAAACGGGATAGCGCTGAAACGTGCTCTGTTCCAGAGGAATTTCAATATACCGTGTAGCCAGCCTCGGATCTTTACGAAACCCAACCAGCGCGGCATTGTCCTCGCAGGAGAAGAAAAGAAGGGAAGTCCAGGCGAGCCCGAGGGTAATGACCTTAACCGGCCAGTTCCGTGTAGAGGTTATAAAACGACTCTGCGACATTATCATCCTTCTCGATGGTTTCAACTTTCTTCTCTTTAATTTTCTTAACTAATCCTTCCAGCTTTTTATTGTCCCCGGCTACGGAAACCATATCCGCGAATTGGGCCCCTAATTTAATAAAGCCTTCATAATCCCCGGTCTTGAGGTGGCCCAGCATGTTGTCTTCAATGTCCATCATCTTCACTTTTCCCATCAGATCACCCTTGAATTTGTGGGTGAAGGGGTTGTTGTAGATGGTGAAAACCGTTTTGGTATTCTTGAACAGCGGATCGTTCTTGTAGGTTGTCTTCAGGTAAAGCGGGATAAAACTGGTTATCCAGTCATTGCAATGAACAATATCGGGTCCCCAGCCTAGTTTACGTACAGTTTCGATGACTCCTTTGCAGAAGAAAATTGCACGCTCGTCATTATCCTCGTAAAACTTGTTTTCCTTGTCGTGAAACATGGACTTGCGATGGAAGTAATCCTCGTTGTCGATAAAATAGACTTGCAACTTGGCATTTGGTATCGAGGCCACTTTGATAATCAACGGCTTCTCTTCATCGCCAACCGAGATGTTAATCCCGGAAAGCCGGACCACCTCGTGCAGCCTGTTTTTCCGTTCATTAATCAGGCCAAATCGCGGCACCAGGATCCTGATTTCCATCCCTCTTTCCTGCATGGCCTGGGGAAGCTTACGAACGAAATCGGCAACCTCGGAAGTCTGCAGAAAGGGGTTGATCTCACTGGCAACATAGAGGATGCGTAGCTTGGACATAATAATGGTTTTTGTAAAGAAACGAGGCACAAAGATACGGGAATTCCAACCCTTATTCAACTGGTGTTCAATTATTAAGCCTATATTTGCTCTCTTCCAAAATAAGGCTTGGAATGCACATTTTTAAGGAGATCGCACCTCTGCGGACCTATTTGAACTCACTGCATTCCGCAACTTCTAGTATTGGTCTTGTGCCCACCATGGGAGCCCTTCACCAGGGTCATCTCAGCCTGATCCGTGCATCTAAAAAAGACAATGAAACCACAGTTTGTTCCATCTATGTGAATCCGACTCAGTTCGGCAATCAGGAGGACCTTGAAAAATACCCCAGGACGCTTGAGCATGATCTGTCCTTGCTGAAAAGTGAATCATGTGACATCGTGTTTTGCCCGGACAGCCAGCAGATGTATGGATCAGCGGCGCCTTTGTCCATCGCCTTTCAGAAACTGGATAATATCCTCGAAGGAAAATTCCGCCCTGGTCATTTCAGTGGCGTTGCCCAGGTCGTTGCTAAACTCTTTAATATCGTTGAGCCGGATCTGGCCTATTTTGGACAGAAGGATTATCAGCAGGTCATGATTATCAGCCGACTTGTAGAAGCGTTGAAATTCAATGTAAAAGTCATCACCATGCCCACCGTCCGGGAAGCGGATGGGCTGGCCATGTCGTCGCGCAACCAGCGATTGTCTCCCGAAGAGCGAAAGCGCGCTTCCATTCTGTATACCTGCCTGCTTCAAACGCGCGATGGAATTCTAGCCGGCAAGACAGTGGACAGACTTCTGGCGAGCGCCAAGCTGTTGTGTTTGGAAAGCGGGGTGGCCCTGGAATACCTGGCCGTCGTCGACCGGAAAGACTTTACCTTGCTGGACCGACTTACGGATCCAAACAATTCCGTTGTGCTCATTGCCGCGCAGGTGGGTCCTGTCCGATTAATCGATAACTTGTTCGTTCAACCCTAAAAAGCCAGCGCGTGTCAAAGCGTCTTCGAATCATCGTTCAATACCTGGCCATGATTCTGCTCACGGCCGTGCTGCTGTGGTTGTCACTGCGCGGATTAACAGTAGGTGAGGGCGAGAACAAAGCGGATTTCATATGGCGGGCATGGGAAGACTCCAACAAATTCTATCTATTGCTGATGGCTGTTGTCGCCTTCATCAGCCATATTCTTCGTGCCGAACGGTGGAGAATGTTGCTGATCCCGACAGGAAACAGGGTGTCGCTGAGTAACAGTTTTTTTTCCCTCATGATCGGCTATCTCGTGAACCTGGCCATTCCCCGTGGCGGTGAAATATCCCGTTGCTACAACCTTCTCAAATTGGAAAAGACACCCGTTGAAGTCTCTTTTGGTACAGTTGTGGTTGAGCGCATTGTCGATGTTCTTTCTTTGCTGCTGGTTATCGCGCTTGCTTTTTTCGTTGAGTGGGATAGATTGATTGCTTTCCTGAACTCGCTAGGCGTGGGGTCAGGTGAGGCTTCGCTCAATATACCCTGGTGGGCATTTGTTGCGTTGGCTGGAATTTTTGGCGCCGGAGCTGTTCTTTTCCTATACCGCAAGAATCCCAAGCTTCTTAAGATCATTGATGGATTCCGGAAAGGACTGCTATCTGTCTTTCAGATGGAGAATAAGTGGCTCTTCATATTCTATTCCATAGCTATTTGGTTTCTCTATTTTCTCATGAGCTATTCTGTTATCATGGCTTTTGAGACAACCAAGGACCTGGGCTTCGGGGCCGTACTCACTTTATTTGCACTCGGTGCCATTGCCATGGCGGCGCCATTGCCCGGCGGGGCCGGATCATACCACACCATTGTCCCCCTCGGGCTTGTCGTATTGTACCAGTTGCCGCAAGCCGATGCCATCGCTTTTGTTTTTATTTTTCATGCCTGGCAAACCCTCACGATGATCGTTGGCGGAGTTGTATCTTTGATCATTAGCTATTGGCTCATTCGATGGAAAAAACAGCCGACAAAATAAAGGACCTCGCTGCGGCCAGGAAACTGGTCAGTCTATGGAAGCACCAGGGCAAGCACGTGGTTTTTACGAACGGGTGCTTTGATTTGCTCCACCTGGGCCATGTCGATTATCTCGAAAAGGCCAGAAACCTTGGCGACGTGCTGGTGGTTGGACTAAACACCGACGACTCGGTTAGCCGTTTCAAAGGCCCCCAACGGCCTATTCAAGATCAGCAATCTAGGGCGCGGATCATGGCCGCACTTCAGGCAGTAGACCTTGTTGTCTTCTTCAACGAAGACACCCCGCTCAGGTTGATTTCTGAGCTTTTGCCTCAGATTCTGGTCAAAGGCAGTGACTATTTGGCAGAAAACATTGTTGGCGCAGATGTTGTTAAAAATGCTGGAGGCGTGGTGAAGACGATCGACTTTGTGCCGGGGTACTCCACAAGCCGAATTGTAGATAAAATCAAAACAACCTAATTTTAAACCACTATGGGATTTGGCGCATTAATTATCGGGGGTTTTTTTATGCTGATTGGCTGGCTGGTCAGTAGCAGACTGAAAAACAAATTCAAGGAATATTCTCAGGTTCACCTGACCAAGGATCTCACGGGAGCAGAGATCGCAAGACTCATGCTGGCCGACAACGGCATACATGATGTTCAGGTCGTAAGCGTTGAAGGTCAATTGACGGACCACTATAACCCCGCTACCAAGACGGTGAATTTGAGCGAGGGCGTATTTCATGGAAGAAATGCTGCTGCAACGGCTGTTGCTTCCCACGAGTGTGGCCACGCTGTTCAGCATGCGACTGCTTATACCATGCTTCAATTTCGTTCAGCGATGGTTCCCATTCAGAACGTAACGTCCCGCGTGCTGAACTTCATCATGATGGCGATGATCTTTGGGGGATTCTTTGCGGGTAGTGTTCTGCCCTGGAACACCGCGATACTTGTGATGATTGTATGTTATGCCGTTTTTGCACTTTTCGCTATCGTCACCCTTCCTGTTGAATTTGATGCAAGTCGCCGGGCGCTTGCCTGGGTAAGAACCCGCAATATTGTCACCTCGGGGGAGTATGATATGGCGCAGGATGCACTAAAATGGGCCGCAATGACGTATGTCGTTGCAGCCATCGGCGCAATCACCACCCTGCTTTACTATGTAATGATGTATCTCGGCGTTAACCGCGATGAATAGATTGATTTCGTGATTAGACACAAACCCCGGAAACAACACCGGGGTTTTTTTTGTTTCAGATTTCAGACAATACTCACTACTTTCAATGTTCTAATTCACCCCGAGGGAAATGAACTTTCAACTGACAGAAGAACAACTGGCCGTTCAGCAGGCGGCACGGGACTTTGCCCAAAATGAGCTGCTGCCGGGAGTTCTGGAGCGCGACAAGCACCAAAAATTTCCGGAGGAGCTCCAGCGTAGAATGGGACAATTGGGATTCATGGGCATGATGACCGATCCGAAATACAACGGCGGCGGCATGGATACCATCTCCTATGTACTCGCCATGGAAGAGTTATCCAAAGTTGATGCATCAGCTTCGGTGATGATGTCGGTCAACAATTCCCTGGTCTGTTGGGGACTGGAGTCCAGCGGGACAGAAGAGCAAAAACAGAAGTACCTCAAGCGCCTGGCAGCAGGAGAGATCCTCGGGGCGTTCTGTCTTTCAGAACCGGAAGCCGGCTCAGATGCAACCAGTCAGCGAACAACCGCCGAAGACAAGGGCGACCACTATTTATTGAACGGAACGAAGAACTGGATCACCAACGGAAGTAGTGCCAGTGTCTACCTGGTCATGTGTCAGACGGATGCCGCAAAAAAACACAAAGGCATCAATTGCCTCATTGTGGAGCGCGGCATGTCAGGGTTCGTTGTCGGCAACAAAGAAGACAAGATGGGCATTCGCGGAAGCGATACGCACTCGCTTATGTTTACAGATGTCAAGGTGCCGAAAGCTAACCGCATCGGTGAAGAAGGCTATGGTTTTTCTTTTGCCATGGGTACCCTTAACGGAGGCAGGATCGGAATCGCTGCGCAGGCGCTTGGAATTGCTGCCGGTGCATATGAACTGGCGCTAAAATATTCTAAAGAAAGAAAGGCATTCGGAAAGCACTTGTGTGATCACCAGGCTATTCAATTCAAGCTGGCTGAGATGGCAACGAAAATTGACGCCGCGCGTCTCCTCGTCTGGCAGGCCGCCTATTTGAAAGATCAGAAAAAGAATTTTGTCAAGGCAGCAGCCATGGCCAAACTGTTTGCATCCCAGATTGCCCAGGATGTTACAACCGAGGCTGTTCAAATTCACGGAGGCTACGGATATGTGAAGGAGTTTCATGTAGAGCGACTCATGCGCGACGCAAAGATCACGCAGATCTATGAGGGTACTACCGAGATTCAGAAGATGGTAATTTCGCGCGAACTTCTTCGTTAGCCATGATCCGCAGTCTTGCGCTAGGCTTCTTGTCAATTGTCCTTGCAAGTTGTGCAAGACAAATTCAGCCAGTCAATACGCGTTACGATCAACAAGCCCTTCCGCCTGCACCGGACTACAGCAAATCAGGTCACTGGGCTGCCTTGCCGGATAAACTTGATGCCGCCGACAGCGTTCCGCTGAATTCCAATCTCCGGAACAACCAATCAACAGCCGCAGCGGATGTCTTTTTTGTTTACCCGACTATTTACACAGGGAAACC
>JANPES010000294.1:0-4764 GCA_031423035.1 Cyclobacteriaceae bacterium
CAAACGGTGAATGCGAAAAGTTCTGTAATCGTTGAACCTATCGACCCTTCCGTGTTCCACCTGAATAACGAGTATTGGATTAGCTACTATATTGGAAAAGACCTGTATGACAAGCGCTTCGTGATCCTTCCTGAATCAATCTGCAAGGACAAACACACGTTTATACCTTAAATGGACCGAGAAGGTGTGCTTCACTCTTAGCCATTTTTCTGCCTCACGGAACATTCCGCTACCTTAGCACTCGACTCTTCGCAAAATGAAAGGCAAGCTCTATCTTATTCCTACTGTGCTCGCGGAAGGGACGCAGGAAAATGTATTGCCGCCGGCCATACGAAACATAGTGAAGAACCTGGAACACTTCCTTTGTGAAAATCTGCGGTCGGCGAGACGCTTCGTCAGCAGCCTTCATGTGCATCCCTCAATAGAAACCTCGCAATTTTATCTGCTCGACAAAGACACTGCCATAGCGAAAGTTTCAAGCCTTCTCGAGCCTCTTCTTCACGGAACCGATATGGGCCTTCTCAGCGAGTCTGGCTGCCCTGCAGTGGCAGATCCCGGTGCCCTGGCTGTTGACTTTGCCCACCGCCATGACATCGTGGTTGTGCCCCTGGTAGGGCCCTCCTCTTTGATGCTTGCATTGATGGCTTCAGGACTCAATGGTCAGTGCTTTGCTTTTCATGGCTACCTGCCAGTTGACTCCAAAGGAGCCGGAGATGCAATCCAAAGGCTGGAAAGGGAATCCAGGGGAAAAAATCAAACGCAGATCTTTATAGAAACACCCTATCGAAACAACCAGCTGCTGGGACACCTCATCCGTTCTCTAAAATCCGACACGCGGCTCTGTCTTGCCATTAATCTGACCTCTCCGGAAGAAAAGATTCATTGCAAGACTGTTGCCAGCTGGAAAAAAGAAATCCCAAAGCTTGAAAAGGTCCCGGTTACTTACCTTTTTCTGGCCTCCTGAAAACGGTGGTATATACTTAAACCTCATTATCTTTGCGGCCTTAAAACACAATTACGAACCCTCATGGCCTATTTATTTACTTCCGAATCAGTATCCGAAGGTCACCCTGACAAGGTTGCTGACCAGATTTCCGATGCACTCATTGACTATTTTTTGGCCTATGATCCGAATTCCAAGGTCGCCTGCGAAACGCTAGTTACGACCGGACAGGTGGTGCTGGCGGGTGAGGTGAAATCAGAAGCGTATCTGGATGTACAAGACATCGCCCGAGAAGTCATTCGCAAGATTGGTTATACAAAGAGCGAATACATGTTTGAGGCGAATAGTTGCGGAATCTTTTCAGCAATTCATGAACAGTCTGCCGACATCAACCAGGGTGTGGAGCGAAAGAAAAAGGAAGAGCAAGGCGCCGGTGATCAGGGAATGATGTTTGGGTACGCTACAAGTGAGACGGACAATTACATGCCGTTGGCCCTGGATCTTGCCCATACCCTGTTACGGGAGCTTGCTGCCATCCGTCGTGAAGGAAAAGTTATGACCTATTTACGTCCAGACGCAAAATCGCAGGTGACTATTGAGTATGATGACAACGGCAAGCCTACACGAATCGATACCATTGTTATCTCCACACAACACGATGACTTTGACAAGGATGCTGTTATGCTCAAGAGAATCAGGGAGGATGTGATTAATGTGCTTATGGCGCGCGTAAAGAAGACTCTTCCAAAACGACTCCAGGGTCTATTTGGCAATGACATTAAGTATCATGTTAACCCGACCGGAAAATTTGTTATCGGTGGACCACATGGAGATACGGGACTTACCGGAAGAAAAATTATTGTTGATACGTACGGTGGCAAGGGTGCTCACGGTGGCGGCGCTTTTTCAGGAAAAGATCCTTCCAAAGTAGACCGGTCAGCCGCTTATGCTACCCGACACATTGCAAAGAATCTTGTCGCTGCGGGGGTATGCGATGAGGTACTGGTCCAGGTTGCCTACGCGATTGGTGTAGCAAAACCCGTTAATCTTTTTGTAAACACGCACGGCACCTCCAAAGTGAAGATGACGGACGGCGAAATTGCCAAGCGTGTTGAGTCCATCTTCGACATGCGGCCCTATTTTATTGAAGAGCGATTCAAATTGCGCACCCCCATTTATTCAGAGACTGCCGCCTACGGCCACATGGGACGTCAGCCGAAAGTAGTTGAAAAGATTTTTAACAAAGGACGGAAAACCGAGAAGCGAGTAAAGGTTGAACTTTTTCCTTGGGAAAAACTGGATTACGTAGAGGCCGTAAAAAAGGCCTTTAAACTGAAGTAACAAAATGGGCCCTAATCGGGCCCTTTCCTTTTCTATAGGCGTTTGCTTTTGACTTTGGTCTTGAACCTTCCCAATTGAGTTCGAAGCGCCTCAGTTGCTTGATCCACTGCTGCTTCAAAAGATCGGGCCTGCTCTTTGGCAAACAAATTCCGCCCCGGAACCGATATTCTTATTTCTACCGTCTTATTATCGACCCCCTCGTTGTTCAAACGAAGAAAAACCTCACCCCCGACCAATCGATCATAAAACGTATGCAGTTTGTCGATTCGCAGTTGAATAAAATCAATAAGCTTCTGATCAGCATCAAAATGAATAGAATGAACTTGCAGCTTCATACATGTGGATTTTAAAAGTGAAACAATTGATTTATGCTTTTGGATGCGCTTGGTCAAATACTTTTTTCAGTTTCTCCATTGAGTTATGTGTGTATACTTGCGTTGCCGCCAGGCTACTATGACCAAGCAAATCTTTCACTGCGTTTATCTCAGCCCCTTTGTTCAGCAAATGAGTAGCGTATGTATGGCGTAGCACATGCGGGCTCTTCTTCTCCACAGAAGAAAATTCACCCAAGTGTTTAGTAACAACTCGATATACCAACATTGGATAACACTTGCCCCCTGTGCTATTGACGATGAGGCAGCCGTGATCGCTGACTGCTACCTCCTTATTTCTAACTTTCAAATAACCCTGAACTACCGATACCAGGGAGTCAGAAAACGGAATCACCCGCTCTTTGTTGCGCTTTCCTAGTACACGGATGGTGCGCTCACGCAAGTTGACCTGATTCTCCTTCAGGTTGATAAGTTCCGAAAGCCGCATTCCGGTTCCATAGAGAAGTTCCAGAATTAGCCGCTCACGCCATCCATCGTGATTCTCCGCAAACGATGGCTGATCGAGGAGGCTGGCCATATCCGGTTCTTTCACAAAATGCGGGAGCTTCTTTTTTGTCTTAAGCACCCTGATCTTGATCATGGGATCCTTCTGAATGATCTCCTGTCGCAAAAGGAACTTGTAGTAACTGCGGAGGCATGCAATCTTACGGTTGACCGAAAGTGCATCTAGTTCTTTCTCAACTAATGAAACGATCCAGGAACGGACCATGGAATATGACGCTGCTGAAGTCTCCTCTTCGTATGTTTCTTTGAGGTAGCGCTCATACTGGGAAAGGTCGTTCTGGTACGAAAGCACTGTATGAGGGCTAAACCGCTTTTCAAACCGCAAATAATTCAGGAACGAATCAATCATGCATCAGCACCGTCCAGGCGACACAAGAAATGTAAAAAAAAAATCCCCCCGGGAAAAGGACCCGGAGGGATATATTCCCAAATGCCTCTAAAATGTCCTAGTAATTCTCGGCAACAAACTGCTTCTGGCGATAAGCTGCCCGAAGAACCTGTTGACGGCGTCTAATCGAAGGCTTTTCAAATGACGTACGTGCCCGCAGCTCCCGCAATACGCCAGTTTTCTCAAACTTTTTCTTGAAACGCTTTAGCGCCTTGTCAATTGACTCGTTTTCCTTGATGTTGATGATCAGCATGCCTTAATAATTGTTAGGGCCGCAAATATATGCTAAACCGACAATAGTTTCCAAGATTACTTCAAAATTGACCTTGAAATGACCAATTTCTGTATTTCCGAGGTCCCTTCACCAATCGTGCATAGTTTGGCATCCCGGTAAAACTTCTCTGCGGGAAAATCCTTGGTATACCCATAACCTCCAAAGATTTGGACTCCTTCGTCTGCTACCTGAACTGCCACTTCGGAGGCATACAGCTTGGCCATAGCAGATTCCTTGTTGACACTGCGGCCGAGATCCTTTAATTCGGCTGCGCGGAATGTAAGCAATCTAGCTGCCTCGATCTTGGTAGCCATTTCTGCCAGTTTGAATGAAATACCCTGAAATGAAGATATAGGCTTATTAAACTGGTGGCGCTCCTTTGAATACTGAAGCGCGGCGTCAAAAGCACCCTGTGCAATACCTACGCTAAGCGCAGCGATCGATATTCGTCCGCCGTCAAGAACTTTCAATGATTGAATAAATCCCTCCCCCTCTTTCCCGACCCGTTGCCCAACATGGACGCGGCAATCAGAAAAGATCTGCTCGGCCGTCTCAGAAGCGCGCATCCCAAGCTTGTTTTCCTTCTTACCAGATGTGAACCCAGGGGTGCCTTTTTCAATTATGAAGGAGGTCATTCCATGTGAATCTCCAACTTCTCCAGTTCGTACGATAACAACAGCCACGTCGCCACTCTTCCCGTGAGTAATAAAATTCTTGGCACCATTGATCACATAGTAGTCACCGTCTTTCTTGGCAACAGTTCGCATATTACCCGCATCTGACCCCGTATTGGGCTCTGTTAGTCCCCAAGCACCGATCCATTCCCCCGTCGCAAGTTTGGGCAGGTATTTCAGTTTTTGTTCCTCTGTTCCAAACTGCAGGATGTGGTTCGTGCACAAGGAATTGTGCGCTGCAACGGAGA
>JANPES010000295.1:0-2060 GCA_031423035.1 Cyclobacteriaceae bacterium
TGGCAAACCTTTACTAATTATCGCTGAAGAAGTTGAAGGTGAAGCTTTGGCTACGCTCGTGGTTAACAAGATCCGCGGCGCACTACGCGTTGCAGCTGTTAAAGCTCCTGGATTTGGCGACCGCCGCAAGGCTATGCTCGAAGACATTGCTGTCCTCACAGGCGGTAAGGTTATCTCCGAAGAGACTGGCATGAAGCTCGAGGACGCCAAACTGGAATCCCTGGGCCGCGCTGAGAAAATCAACATTGACAAAGACAATACAACGATCGTCAATGGTGCTGGCAAAAAAGCAGAGATCACAGGCCGTATCAATCAGATCAAAGCACAAGTCGAATCCACTACATCAGACTACGATCGCGAGAAACTGCAGGAGCGTTTGGCCAAGCTTTCCGGCGGGGTTGCCATTCTGTACATCGGCGCCGCTACTGAAGTAGAAATGAAAGAGAAGAAGGACCGCGTAGACGACGCGTTGCATGCAACACGTGCTGCCGTACAAGAGGGTGTTATTCCTGGAGGGGGTGTTGGGTACATCCGTGCCATCGAAGCCCTCAAAGGCAAGACCGGCGACAACGAAGATCAGACCACGGGTATCAACATCATCCGTTTGGCCCTCGAGTCTCCGCTCCGCACGATCGCCGAGAACGCTGGCCAGGAAGGTTCCGTGGTTGTAAACAAAGTCAAAGACGGTACCAAGGACTACGGGTACAATGCACGTGACGACAAGTATGAAAACTTCTTCGCAGCAGGTATTATCGATCCCACAAAGGTTGCCCGATTAGCCCTGGAGAATGCGGCATCAATTGCCGGTCTGCTGTTGACTACCGAAGCCGTCGTTTCCGATATCCCCGAGGAAAAGGACGCCCCTTCCATGCCTCCCGGCGGAGGAATGGGTGGAATGATGTAAATCATTCAACTTGAATTAACTTTAAGCCCGTTTGGTCAACTGATCAGACGGGTTTTTCTTTGCCACAGATTGCACAGATTATCACAGATGAAATCATACTGAATTAGAGGCGATAGCCACTGGCATCCTTTTTTGCCACAACTTACTCGCCTGCCTGCCGAAGTGGCATGCAGGCAGGGATTAACACGAATGAAATCACGCTGACCACGGACACCGAACACTGAACTCTGAACCTTGAACCATACTTGATCGCTGATTACTGTTCACCGTTTACCAACTACTGACAACCGACTATTTACCTAACATGTCCCCCTTCCCCTCCTTCGCCGAACTAGCCGCCTTCCTGATGGTCTATGTTGCTCGGGCTGATGGACAGGCGCACTACCTGGAAGAAGCTACGCTTGAAGAGCAATTGAAAAACTTCACGCCACACAGTGAAGAACTTCTGCAGAAGACAACAAAGATCTACCCCACCCTTCAGGTTGAAAAAATCGAAGATACTCTGAAAGCAAACGAAAGCCTGCTTTGCGGGGCATCAGCCAATGAGCGGGCGGAATTGATCCGGAGTCTGTTCGCCATTGTGAACTCTGATGGAAGGGTGCAGACCGAAGAGACGGGGGCGTTGCGGGTGATACGGGCGGCTGTTGAGGCAGCTTCCTAGGGCGCACAGACTCATTGGCCTCTCCCAGGATGAAACCTGATGCAATGTCATAGTGCTATTTCTCAAAGGGCGATCCAGCATGGGTTCGAGATCCATGCAATGTCCGTCTTTGCAACTGCGCAATGAAACACCAAGAGGCAAGCCAGGGGGTAGCCCATCCTAGACCATTATCGCACAATGCTGTCTGATACTGAACAGAATAAAGGCTGCGATGCCTCATTCCAAATCAGATTGAATGATTCCCTGGTGGCACGAAAATCGCAACCTGATCCCTTATTACCCAACTTATGATAAGCAACTACTTAAAAATCGCCATCCGATCTCTGGCCCGAAATAGAGTATTCAGCTTCATCAACATTTTCGGCCTAGTGCTGGGCATTTCATTTAGTACAATGCTTTTCACCTACGTAAGCAATGAATTATCATACGATTCCTTTCACAAGAAATCAAACCGCACCTACAGAATACTCACCGTAGACAGTGGCGTTCCCGATA
>JANPES010000296.1:0-12334 GCA_031423035.1 Cyclobacteriaceae bacterium
CACCTGATCCTGCATCAGCGCGATGAGGGGGCTAACAACCATTGTAATGCCATCCATCATAAGCCCAGGAACCTGGAAGCAAACGGACTTGCCCCCGCCCGTAGGCAGTAAAGCGAGTACATCCTGCCGGTCGAGAACAGCCTGAACAATTTCCCGCTGCAAGAGACGAAAGTGATCGTGTCCCCAGTATTGTTTGAGAATGGATTCGGGGGATGCCGAGGACATTAGGGATTCGAAAAGTTTACCACTTCAATTCCTTCTTCTGCAAAAACGAATCGATTCCTTTCTTACAATCCTCCGTTGCCCGCGCTTTTGCATTTTCAATCGCTGCGAACTCAAGTGCTTCATCGAGGGTCAAACTTTGAACCTCGCCGATTAGCATTTTTGTTGTCGCCAGTGATTGTGCGGAAGCCTGATTGATGAGCTGAAGTGCAAAAGCTTCCACTTCCTCTTCGATAGTGGATTTCTCTGCCACCCGTGTGATCATCCCCAGTTGGGCCGCTTCCTGCGATAGAATCAAGCGGCCTGCGAGCAGAAGTTCTTTGGCCCTTCCCTCACCAATCTTGCGCAACAGGAAAGTGGCCACGATGGCGGGAACAAAACCGATGCGAACTTCTGTATAACCAAATTTTGCTTCAGGAACCGCAAATGCAAAATCACATACCGTAACCAACCCTGATCCACCAGCAAGCGCAGCACCTTCCACCTGTGCGATCACGACCTTGGGCAAAGTATAGATTTGCTTGAAGAGACTCATTAGATTCCGGGAATCCACCAGGTTTTCCTCAAACGTGAACTTCTGCAACTGCTTCAGGTATTCCAGGTCTGCGCCAGCACAGAATGCTTCTCCCAGCGCACGCAACACAATCACTTTAGCTCCATCATCGGCGGCTGCCCGGGCAAAGGCGCTTTTGAGGGCATCAATCATCTCCTGGTTAAGTGCATTCCGTTTTTCCGGCCGATTCAGGGTGATATACCCGATACGGTTCTTGCTTGAATATGTGATAAGTTCCATAGTCATAATTTCAGGATATAGGCACCATCCGTTAGAACGGAAAAACAGGGCTTATTGAGCTTCGCAGCCTCTGCCTTCAACTGTTCACAATAACGCAATGAATTACTGCTATCGAAAATCAAATAATTAAAATTAATGGTTTGAGTCAGCGATTCGAGCGAATTCACTGCGTTCCGGCCGACAATCAGGTAATCTGTTTCAAGTTTCGTTGGTACTACAAAGGACTTATCGTGGATCCAAAGAAAGTCCCTCCCGTCAAATCGGTAAAATTCCATTCCCCGTTTGCCCACAGGCCAGGCTTCGAAAACCTTGTCCACCCGGTTGGATATTCGGTTGGGCAAGATGTGGAACCGGACCTTATCTGGATCTCCCTGCAATGCTGAATCAGCAAGGCAATATGCATGTTGTCCGTAAGACCATTCCAGCGCACTATGTGAGGCGATGCGATAGACCGCAAAACGGGGCGGCGCTACATCATAGGCCTTCACCCAGTCTGCAAGTGAAAACGCTGAGGCCAACATCACCAGCATGAAAGTCCAAATGAATCGTCTGGTCTTCAGGAGGAGGTATATAATCACCAAACAGGCTCCTATGCAATATGCTTGCAATGGGGTCAGGGTGATTGGGGTGATCGAACTGAAAGGGAACTGCTCAATCCGGAAAAGTCCTTCATTCAATAGATAAACCAGGATGTGTAAGGCCGTACCCAGCCAGGAAGCCAGCCAGGCAACCGGACTTATGATCAAAAGTAAAATTCCGCCAAGGAGAATGATTGAGGAAGCCGGGATAACAAACAGGTTTGCAAGCAGGGAATAAACCGGAAACTGATGAAAATAATACAACGTCACAGCCAGGGTAGCCAATTGGGCGGCGATGGAAACACACGTGATTTGCCACAACCAATTGACCCAGGCCCAGGAGGGTTCCAGGAGATTGTAAATCGGCCGGTACAATAAGACAATACCAAGCACAGCCAGATAGGAAAGTTGAAACCCGACTGAAAGAATAAGAAAGGGATCATACAACAGCAGAAAGAAGGCAGAGGCCGCCAGCGTATTGATGATGCTCGTTGCTCGTCCGATCGGCTTTGCTATGGCAACAAACGAGAACATGGCGACCGCACGAAGGACCGAGGGAGAAAGTCCGGTGACAAAAGCATACATCCAGAGGACAACCAGGCTCAGGACAGCGATCGTCCAGGGACCGCCACGCTTTCTCTCCAACGGTCGTAGCAGAAAAAGTAAGACCCCATAGAGAATACTGACGTGAAGGCCGGAAACTGCAAGTGCGTGCATGGCGCCGCCCGCAGCGTAGGCCTGCTTTAACTCATCATCAATCCTATCCGTAACACCAATTACAAACGCGTTAACGATCGCCTGTTCGCGGGAACCCTGCACATAGCGGTTAATCACACCGGTAGTCCACACCCTGGCCTGAGCAGCATAGTAGGCTGGGCCACGGTCAGTTGACTTTTCTACCAACATCCACCCTCCATGACGAAGATAGTGCTGATGAAAAATGTTTCGGTATGCGAGGAACCGGCGATAATCAAATTCATTTGGATTCTGCGGGCCCGCCACGCGTTGAGGATTGTCGTTGACGACCAGTATGTCTCCGTAATCCAATTCGCTTACAGCTTCTGTTTTGGGCCAATACAAATTGAGTTTCCCATCACAAGGCTTCCATCCGTCAGGTGTACGGATGGCAAGTATTTGGCCTATCCGCCTCCATGAATTTTCCTTTTCCTCCGTAGTAGAAATTAATTTCACACGGTAACCAAGCACCTGGCTACTATTTTGCATCAATGAATCCGGATGCCGGGACTCATCACGCACCAGAACACTCAGATAACCCGCGATCAGGATGATTGTCAACCCAACCCCTCCTGAGGCCAACCGGACAGGCGGCGATCGCCTTAAGACTAGCCGAAGAACGTAATAGGAAAAAGCAAAAACAGTCAGGTAAACAGTTGCCTCATATTGGCTGATAAGAGATGGAAAATTGATTCCGGTAAGAACGCCGACCGTGTAGATGGCAACGATACGCACCATAACGTAGGGAATCCAGCGCATGGAAGGAAGTTAAACCATTGTCAGAATGGACACAACCCTTCACATTCAGTTCCTAACCAAAGGGGATTTACATTATATTTGAATTGACCCAAAATTTTCATCCATTCAAACAAATCCAATATGAATACAATTAGACCATCTATCCCTTTGGTTGTACTTGGGCTGCTCCTGACCACATGCTCAGGTAATCAGCCAGATTCCAAAAACGAGACAACTTCCCAAGACTCGACGAAGGAGACTTTTTCCATTAGCACCTTAGTAGCAGAATCAAAACAAACTCCAGATTCAACTATTGCTCAATTGAACAGGCAACATCACGGATTGAAAGTACTGGAAAGGCGAACTGTGCCTGGACCATTTACACTTCCAAAAATGAAGTATTTCTCGGAGTATGCAGTGACCTTGGATAAGTTGCCAACAATCAATCCGGGACCAGGAGAATACGTTCACGTTATGGAAGGACAACGAAATGGATATGCCAACCTAACCATTGGTATCACCGAGACTTTTCCTGGAGGAGCCCCTCCCATGCATTCTCATGAAGGCGAAGAGTCACATGTCTTGCTGGAGGGGGATGTTGTTTATGCCCTTGGAGATACGCTCTTCACCATACAAGGTCCCTATGTCGTTAACATTCCAGCAGGAGTCCCTCATGCATTTAAGAATATCGGAAATAAAACAGCCAACCTGGTTGTAATCTTTCCCAGCAACATATGGAAATACGATGTATTGGACTTCTTCCCATTTGAAGGCAAAGAGTTTCCTTCTGATAAATTCAAGAAAAAGTAGTTCAGGAGGGAGGAGTCAGGAGGCAGGAGTCAGGAGGCAGGGGACAGGGGACAGAATTAATAATTAACAATTAACGATTACTCTTTCGGTTTCACTGTCTTCTGGTATGCTTCGACAATGTCCCGCACCAGCCGGTGCCTCACCACATCTTTCTCCGTGAGTTCGATGAATCCAATGCCTTTCACATCTTTCAGGATTTTCACAGCCTCGTTCAGTCCTGAACGCTGGTTGGCGGGTAAATCAATCTGGGTCACGTCGCCTGTGACAATCATTTTGGAATCGGGGCCCATGCGCGTAAGGAACATCTTCATCTGCATCGGGGTGGTATTCTGGGCTTCATCGAGGAGGATGAATGCGTTGTTGAGCGTTCGTCCGCGCATGTAGGCCAACGGTGCGATCTCGATGATTTCCCGCTCCATATAGTATTGCAGCTTTTCGAATGGGATCATGTCATTGAGCGCGTCGTAAATTGGGCGGAGGTAAGGATCAATCTTTTCTTTGAGGTCGCCAGGCAAAAAGCCGAGGTTCTCACCTGCCTCCACGGCAGGACGTGTGATGATGATTTTCTTAACATGCTTGTTCTTCAATGCCTTGACGGCCATGGCCACCGAGACATAGGTCTTCCCTGTACCTGCTGGGCCCAGGGCAAAGACCAAATCATTTCCAGTGACAGCCTGAACCAAGCGCCGTTGGTTGGTCGTCTTTGCCTTTATCGGGTTACCCTTAATTCCGTAAAGAATGATTCCATCCGGAGAGTCGTCGGGAACAAATTCTTGTTTTTCCTGTGTGACGTATCCACGGACATTTTCCTCGGTGACCCTGCCGAATTGATGAAAATGGTCGACCAGCGCATTGAGTATGTCGGTGATCTGGCTAATGTCGCTGCTCTCCCCTTTGATGAGGATTTCATTGCCACGGGAAACGATACGACTCTTGGGGAAGGCTGATGACAATTCGTCAATATTTCTATTCCCTGCTCCCAAAAACTCGGCAAGGGAGACGTTGTCTAAAGTGATGGTCTTTTCGATCAATGAATTAAGTTAAAATGGTTTAATTTCGTGACATCCTGGAACAAGTCCGGGATGACATTCCAGGAACATCCCCGAACAAGTCGGGGACAGGAGTCTGGGATGACATTCAAAATTGCGAATAAATTCCTGAATGGCCATCGTTACCCTGCTTACAGATTCCGGCGAAAGCGACCATTACGTGGCGGCCATCAAAGCGAGGATCCTCAGCACAAACCCAGGGCTAACCGTAATTGATATAAGCCATCACATCCAGCCCAGCGACATCGCCCACGGCGCCTATGTACTACGTTCCGTGTTCCGCGATTTCCCCAAAGGAAGTGTTCACCTGGTGGCCGTCAATTCAACCGGAAGCCCCGGAGACGCCTTCCTTGCCCTTCAACTGGAGGACCACTTTCTGGTTGGGGTCGACAACGGTCTTCTTGGGCTGATCAGCGAGAAACCCCAGCAAAATTTGGTTGAGCTTAATGCAATAAACCCAATTGATTCTACCTTCCCGGAACGGGATATCCTTGCTCCCGCGGCCGCCCGACTTGCCAGCGGGGTGTCTATTCTCACGCTGGGAAAGCCGTTGGCAACATACCGGAAAATGATGGATCGGCACGTCAAGGCCACCAAGAAACAGATTCTTGGCCACGTCATCCGGGTTGACCGGTTCGGCAATCTGATCACGAACATTCAACAGGAGGCCTTTGATTTTCTCAGCAAAGGGAAAGCCTTTACCGTACAGTTTGGCGGTGAGAAATTCAAGCGAATCCACACCAACTACAATCAGGCGGAACAGGGAGACTGCTTCCTGCTCTTTAACAGCGCGGGAGTTTTGGAGATCGGGATCTATAAGGGGAATGCGAGTGAGTTACTGGGGCTGAGTTATGATAGTCCAGTTAACATTATCTTTGAGGAGTAAACTCAAAGTGGTGATTAGTGGCTAGTGGATAGTTGGTCTGGTTTTATTGTCTGGTAAACATTCACTGGGTTAGCAGGAAGCAAATACTCAGCATTCCATTATTATCAGAGTATATGACTTATGAAAAATGAGCGCACTGAAGAGCTACCGGGAGCTATCAGCACAGGAAAATTCAAGCAGTTTTTAGGTATTTCAAAAGGATCATTTGCAGAACTTGAAACGCAGATTCAAGTATCACTGAATCTGAACTTCCTTACGAAAGACTGCTCTATTCAATTGCAGTTAAGATGTTATGAAATCAACAAGCTAATCCATGGTCTAATAAAATCCCTTCAGGCCACTTATAACTAACCACTAGCCACTGACCACTATCCACTATTCCCATGTTCATCCGCATTGTCCGCATGCACTTTACCGAATCCGGAGTTGAAGAATTTCTTGAAATCTTCAATCAACACAGAACCGCTATCCGGAATTTTCCCGGGTGTTCCCATCTTCAGCTGTTGAAAGACCCCGAGGATCTGCTTTGCTACACCACACTAAGCCACTGGGATCAGCTCCAGTCGCTGGAAAACTACCGTAAATCAGAACTTTTTGGAAGCGTATGGGGAAGAGTGAAAACACTATTCTCCGAACGGACTCAGGCATTTACATTGGAACGTTACATCGAAGTATGATTCAACTCCTCCCCTCTCCCTTGGAGAGGGGCCGGGGGTGAGGCCCCGCACTCTCCACTTGCGCTTCATTTAATTCGAAGGTACCTTTCTGTTTGTCGATTCCGTCTTATGCAAAAAGTACATGGACTAGTGGTTTGTGGAGGGCGTAGTACCCGGATGGGCCATGACAAGAGCCTCATTGCATACCATGGCATCCCGCAATGGGAGTATATGGCCAATCTGATGTCGTCTTTGTGTCAGAAGATTCTAATAAGTTGCAATGAGGCCCAGATCAAGCAATTTACGCCGGCATATCCCCTGCTTGTAGACGATCCAAAATATGCGAATTGCGGCCCCATGGCAGCGTTATTGACCGCCTTCCGCGCATACCCATCCTCTCCTTTTCTAGTTGTCGCATGCGACTACCCATCGCTGACCAGGGATGACTTGAAGTACCTCATGGACGAGCGGGAAGAAGCGACAGACGCAGTTTGCCTGTATCATGAGATTGCTCAAATTGAAGAACCCCTGGTGGCGATCTATGAACCTTCCATTCAGCCGGTTTTGCTAAATCATTTCAAGAATTCGGAATTCTCTCTCCGCAAGGTTCTCCTCAAAAGCAAAACAGAACGCATCCGCCCAGTCTCTCCGGCAAGCCTGGCTACGGCAGATACGCCGGCAGAATCAGTACAGCTGCTCAAAAGCATCCAATCCACCCGATCATAGTCAGTGAACTTTGATAAATTTGAACGATGATCAACGTTTCAGCAGAACAATTTTCCGTGCGCAAGGTCACTCCAGCAGAAGCGAATGATACCCATGACCTGCTCGCCGTAGAGGAGCCGCTGGAAATTCAGTTGGTTTTTGGCCCGGCGGGAGCACGCATCAAAAAGACAATCTCGATCACGATGCGCACACCAGGTCAAGATAACGAACTTGCCCTGGGATTCTTGTTTACCGAAGGGATAATCAAATACGAAAACGAGGTTTCGAGAATTAGTCATGAATCAGATTCCGTAAATATCATCCTTGTAGAATTTCTGCATGGTATTACTCCGACCGTCTCGAGCCTCGACCGTCACTTCTATACCACATCCAGTTGCGGTGTCTGCGGAAAAACATCCTTGGATGCTGTGAGGTCCAAGTCCATATTCCCAGCTGGCTTGGGGGCGCTCAAAGTCTCATCTGCACTTCTTTATTCTCTCCAGGAAAAACTTAAGGGGCAGCAAAAGGTATTTGACTTGACGGGGGGCCTTCATGCGTCTACCCTTTTCGACGCCAACGGCAACCTCTTGCTGGTCCGTGAGGATGTCGGCCGGCACAATGCGCTGGACAAAGTCATCGGTGCCTCACTGATACAGCATCGACTGCCCCTGAGCGAATCCATTCTCTTGCTGAGTGGCCGGATAAGCTTCGAACTTGTCCAGAAGGCCTACATGGCGGGAATCAATTTTGTGGCCGCCATTGGTGCGCCATCAACGCTGGCCGTTAAAATGGCGGAAGAATGCGGCATAACCCTGGTGGGCTTTCTGCGCGACAATCGCTATACCATCTACTCGGGTCAACAACGCCTTGCAAACTAACGTGTGAATGGCCGAATCAAGACCTTCCGATACAAACGCAGAGAATCCGGAAAAATTGATGGACCTGACACAATCCGCGCCGGAAGAAACGGCCGCAGGTTTGTCAGCCGTCTTCTCCAGTATGAAGCATGTATTGGATGAACTGCCAGTCGGAAGAGGAGTAAGGGCGCTCCGCTCCCTCAATCAGAAACATGGATACGATTGCCCAGGGTGTGCCTGGCCTGATCCGGATGGCGAGCGTTCTTCATTGGGCGAATTCTGCGAAAATGGTGTCAAAGCCATTGTAGAAGAAGCCACCACAAAAAAACTGACATCAGAATTCTTTCGATCCCATTCCGTTCAGGAACTGGCCGGCCTTAACGACTACGAGATAGGTAAGAAGGGCCGCGTAGCGGAGCCCGTGTACTTGCCCGCAGGCGCAACTCATTATCAGCCCATCTCCTGGGAACAAGCCTTCGACAAGATTGCCACACATCTGAATCAACTGGCATCCCCCGATGAGGCTATCTTTTATACATCCGGGAGAACCAGCAACGAGGCAGCGTTTCTTTATCAGTTGTTCGTCCGCGAATTCGGTACCAACAACCTGCCTGACTGTTCCAACATGTGTCACGAATCCAGCGGCGTGGCGTTGATGGAAACCCTGGGTACCGGCAAAGGCAGTGTAACGCTGGATGATTTCAATAAGGCCGAAGTCATTCTCATCCTGGGACAGAACCCGGGTACCAATCATCCACGCATGCTTACTGCGCTTCAGAAAGCGAAGAAGAACGGTGCGATGATAATTTCCATCAACCCGCTGCCTGAAACGGGATTGATCAGTTTCCGTAATCCACAAACCATCCCTGGTGCTTTGGGTATCAAGGCAGCCATCACCGATCTATTTCTCCCCGTGAAAATCAACGGCGACATGGCCCTATTAAAAGGCATCGAACAAGTTCTGCTGGAGCAGGAAGAGAAGAATCCAGGCACCGTCTTTGATCTACCCTTCATTGAAGAACACACCAACGGTTATGCGGAATTCATCCGGGACATTCGACGCCATCCCCTGGATGACCTGGCACGGGCTAGCGGAATTTCCGTTGACCAGATCAGGCAAGCCGCAGACATGCTGAAAAACAAAACACGCATCATTGCCTGCTGGGCCATGGGACTCACTCAACATAAAAACGCGGTTGATACGATCAAGGAAATCGTCAACCTCTTGTTGTTAAAGGGGAGTATTGGCAAAGAAGGTGCCGGTACATGTCCAGTCCGCGGCCACAGCAACGTGCAGGGAGATCGTACAATGGGAATTTACGAAAGACCTCCGGCTGCCTTCATTGATCGGCTTGATCAGACCTTCGGGATAACCGCTCCCCGCAAGGAAGGCTACGATGTGGTTGAAAGCATAAAGGCCATGCATGAAGGCAAGGCCACCGTCTTTTTTGCCATGGGCGGCAATTTTCTTTCCGCTTCACCAGACACGCTTTATACTGCGCAGGCCCTTCGCAACTGCCGCCTTACCGTTCATGTCTCTACCAAGCTCAACCGCAGTCATCTGGTACACGGAAAAGAAGCCCTTATCCTCCCCTGCCTTGGGCGAAGCGACAAAGACATTCAAAACGGGGAGTCACAGTTTGTCTCCTGTGAGAATTCCATGAGTGTGGTTCAGCTTTCGCGCGGAACGCTCCCGCCCATTTCCAATGACTTACTTTCCGAACCGGTGATCGTGTGCCACCTCGCCAAGGCCACATTGGGAGATCGGTCCAAAATTAGTTGGGACCGCTACCTGGCGAACTATGATCATATCCGCGAAGACATTGAAAAAGCAATTCCCGGATTTGAACGATATAATGCACGGGTTCGTGAACCTGGAGGATTCTACTTGCCCAATGCAGCGCGGGACCGGCAGTTTAAAACACTGACGCTAAAAGCCAACTTTTCGATTTCCCCAATCACGGAGCATATCCTGGGTGAACACGAATACATGATGATGACCATCCGGAGTCATGATCAGTTCAACACCACCATCTACGGACTGAACGACCGATACCGTGGCATTCACCAGGAGCGCCGCGTGATCTTCATGAATGAAAAAGACATCATGCGTGAAGGCCTGGAGACCGGAGCGGTGGTAGACATCCACAATCATCATGGCGGTGTTCATCGCCAGGCCCGGAAATTTATTGTTGTCCCCTACCGGATTCCCGAGAAATGTACGGCTACCTATTTTCCTGAAACCAACGTGCTGGTGCCCATCGACAGTACAGCGGATAAAAGCAATACGCCGACGTCGAAGACGGTGGTGATTACATTGAGTCGCCAGAAATAGATCGACTTGTTCTTTATAAGTAGTCCGGAAATCCGGTATCCAGAAAATAGCAGCCCATAAGATCGCCGCCTACCTTTAGACCATGAGAGAAAGTCGAGTAACGGTTTGGCTATCATTCGCATCCTTCCTTCAATTCATGTTTCTTGGGTTCTCGGGAAGCTTCGTTTCCGAGCTTGTCAAGACGCAACCAGATACCACGATTCTGTTTTGGAGTTCCTTCTTTGCTTTTATTCTGGCGATAATAATTCTCTATATTTACCTTGAAGTTTTCTCAATGACGAAATCTTGAATAATGGATAAGCACTTGGCCTTCATTCTTTTTGGTTCGACAATATGTCTGGCTTCTGCAATTGCGGCCTTTTTCATGATCCGAAACAATCGCAGGTTGGAAGAAAGCCAGAAACAACAAGATTCGGGTAAGACCAACAACCACAATACGCCATAGTTCCCTTCTTGTACAAAAATCAAAGATTACTCATATTTGCACCCCCGAATTGCCAAAGTGGCGGAATTGGTAGACCCCGATAAAAATCGGGGCAGGCGCGCAATCAGCCTTCGTAAGAATGATTGCAACATAGGCCAAAGTGGCGGAATTGGTAGACGCGCACGACTCAAAATCGTGTATCCTCGGATGTGCGGGTTCGATTCCCGCCTTTGGTACAAGGCCTTCAGCAAATCTGAAGGCCTTTTTTTATGTGGGTAGTTTATGTTTTACTGAGTCGACGCTCAGGAAGGAGATATGTGGGCATGACTCAGAATTTGAACCGCAGAATTACCGAACATAATGCCGGCAAATCAAAGTTCACTTCCGGGCATATGCCTTGGGAATTGCTTTACCAAGAGTCATTCGAGACTGCCCATGATGCCCGCATAGGGGAGAAATATTTGAAGTCTGCCGCTGGAAAAAGATTCCTGGATCGGATTGCGGGTTCCCTGCCCGACTGACTGCGTCAGCGGTCAGGCGGGGATTCCCGCCTTTGGTACAAGGCCTTCAGGAGACTGAAGGCTTTTTTATTGGGGCCCTGACCAGTTGGTTATCAAACGGCGATCAAGACCTTATTCATGAATCGGTCAAGCAGCCGCTCCATCCTGGTTTCAGCCTCATTCAGTCCCTCCCTCATCAGGCCATCAAACTCACCCTGGACCCGGTCGGCCAACTGGCGATAATATCCGATGCCCGCCACCAGGTTCTTATGAAACTCCTCAACGTATTTCCGGCGCTTCTGATCAAGCTCCTCCGTTGAATCCGTTAGTAGCTCTGTCCAATAGTCAACATAAAGCATAAGCTCTTTAATAAACATATGGGGCCTATCTTCGCGCTCAATAATATTTGTTCTACCGTAGATGTGGTCAATCATTTTTTGCAGGGAGACGACCTTGTTGAAATAAGCGATGTTGGGTCCCGGACAGATATTAACCGCCACTGACTTGTTCTTAAAAGGCGCAAGGGAATGCATGTTTAGTGCCGCATTGCTCAGGCCTGTACACAGACATTCCTTCGCTAATACACGTTGCAATTGGGCGCTGTACTCGGCTTCAGGCAGGTGAAGTGACTTCAAATACGAAATCTTTTTGCTTTGATAGGTATGCGATGCCGTACACAAAGGCGTCTCACCGAATTCGGTGTTGGACACCAAAAATTTCTCTGTACATGGGCTTCCCGGTTTGCCTTTCCGAATGCGCGCAAACTTCTCATCCTCTGCCGATGTGCCCTTCAGGTAATAAAAGCGTACCCCCAAAGGCGAGTTGTGACTCAAGACTACATCGTTCTCGTCCGCCTTGCTCAATAACTGGAGGGTCGAATCATCAACCGTTGTTGCTTCCGGCACCAATAGGAACGGAGTGCCCCACCCAGTGCCATCGACCTCGTAGAATTCACGCAGGAACCGATCTTCATCATGTGTTCCTATTCCACCTTGTACCGTCACCTTGACTGGATGCGGAAGCGCAATTGCGTCCTTGCCTTTCGC
>JANPES010000297.1:0-5552 GCA_031423035.1 Cyclobacteriaceae bacterium
CACCACCGTATTGTAGGCGCGGGCCAGGCGAGTGAGCGAATCCAGCAGGATGACCACATCATGACCGCATTCTGTCATTCGTTTCGCTTTTTCCAACACAATGCTGGCAACCTTCACGTGGCGCTCGGCTTGCTCATCAAACGTGGAGGCAATAACCTCACCCCGTACACTGCGGGCCATGTCGGTCACTTCTTCAGGGCGTTCATCGATAAGCAATACAATCAGATACACTTCCGGGTGATTTTCTGCGATGGCATTGGCAATTTGCTTGAGCAAAACAGTTTTACCAGTCTTGGGCTGCGCCACGATCATCCCCCGTTGCCCTTTGCCGATGGGTGAAAAGAGATCCATGATGCGGGTGGACATATTATCATGCGTCGTACTCAGCTTCAGTTTTTCATTCGGAAACAGCGGAGTGAGGTATTCAAAAGCGACACGATCGCGAATTTCTTCCGTGGTCTTTCCGTTGACGTTATCAACTTTTAAAAGTGCAAAATACTTTTCGCCCTCCTTGGGCGGGCGAATTTGGCCACGTATTGTGTCACCCGTTCTTAACCCCAGCAGTTTGATCTGCGAAGGAGACACGTAAATATCATCGGGGCTGGCCAGGTAATTGTAGTCGGAAGAGCGCAGAAAGCCGTAGCCATCCTGCATGAGTTCCAAAACACCTTCGCTGGTGACGGCACCGTCAAAGTCTTTAATATTGAGAATGCGCGATTGCTGCTGACGATCGGGAGGGAGCTCAGCACGCTGACCTGGTTCAATCGTGTTGCCTTGTTGTTGTTGCTGTTGTTGCTGTTGTTGCCGTGGAGGGCGAGGAGCTTCTTCAAACCGAGGTTGAGGTTCTTCAAATTGAGTCATAGTTGGTGCAGCTTTTGGCTGCTCGGGAGACTCTGTTTGTTGAGCGGGAGCGATTTCTCGTTGCGCCTGAGGCGGTGTGACATTCTCGCGGCGACGGGGGCGGCCCCTGCCAGCATCATCCTGCTTCCGGTCATCGGGTTTCCTGTCTTCCTGTTTTTTGGGAGCTGGAGCTGGTGCCGGTGTGTCCACCAGTGCCTGCTGATCAAGAATCTTATAGACAAGTTCCTGCTTCGCCAATTTTTTGGCGTTCTTTACGCCAATCTTTTCAGCTATGTCTTTTAATTCGGACAGAAGCCGGACATTCAAATCATCAATCGTGTACATGCGGGATTAAAAAAAGTAGTAGTGTTTGTTGAAATATGAGTTGTGGAAAGAATCACTCGTTGGTTTCCCAATCCGGGTGGCATCGGGATAGAAAATCAGGATATGAAATTAGGTTTCAGGGAGGCCAGACTAAACAAAACGTTGATTTATCTATGAGAAACGGCCTGGATGGCCTGATCGACACTGCAATTATAGGCCAAATTGACTTATAATCAAATCACTCCAAAAAAAATTATGAACCCATTGTGGTAGTTTTGCCCCACAAATTGTAACAGAAATGCTGCAGGTAAATACGATACGGGACAATAAAGAGCGGGTGCTGGCAGGATTGAAAAAGCGAAACCTCAAGGATGCGGAGCAGTTGGTGGAAGCCGCACTTGAGTACGACAAGGAACGTAGGCGCATCCAGGTAGTCCGCGATGAAGCCAGTGCTGAATTGAATGTCTTATCGGCTCAGGTGGGAGGGTTGATGAAGGAGGGAAAACGGTCGGAAGCCGATCAAATACGAGGTCAGGTTGGAGGGAAAAAGGAAGCAATCAAATCGCTTGAGGAGGAATTGAAAGTGGTCGAGGCTAAACTTCAGGAGGTTCTTTATAAAATTCCGAATGTCCCGGCTGAAAATGTCCCGGCGGGTCGTGGGGCGGACGAAAATGTCAATGTTCATCAGCACGGTACAATGCCCGTGCTTCATCCTGGAGCACAGCCGCATTGGGAGCTAATCAAAAAATACGACATCATTGATTTTGATCTTGG
The DNA here is from genome assembly GCA_031423035.1 of Cyclobacteriaceae bacterium. GTDB lineage: Bacteria > Bacteroidota > Bacteroidia > Cytophagales > Cyclobacteriaceae > ELB16-189. The sequence continues at coordinate 1,939 of JANPES010000297.1, forward strand.
AAACAAGATTTCAGGCGCGGGATTTCCTGTTTATAAGGGGAAGGGCGCGAAACTCCAACGTGCGTTGATCAACTTCTTTCTGGAGGAAGCGTCCCATCAGGGATACAGAGAGATTCAACCGCCCATCGTTGTCAATGAAGCCAGCGGCTACGGCACAGGTCAACTCCCGGACAAGGAAGGACAGATGTATTTCGTCGGTGCCGATGGATTGTATCTCATCCCTACGGCAGAGGTTCCCATCACCAATTTGTACCGTGACCTGATTTTGGATGAAAACGATCTTCCAGTCCGAAACGTAGGGTACACGCCTTGCTTTCGACGCGAAGCGGGAAGTTGGGGCGCGCATGTTCGTGGACTGAACCGGCTCCACCAGTTTGACAAAGTCGAAGTCGTGCAGATTTGCCGGGCGACGGAATCGTACGGTGTACTCGAGACGATGTGCGCCTACGTGCAGGGTCTGCTGGAAAAACTCGAGCTGCCCTACCGGAAACTATTGCTTTGCGGTGGTGACATGGGATTCAACTCAGCGACTACCTATGACTTTGAGGTATTCTCCGCCGCACAGGAACGTTGGCTTGAAGTAAGTTCTGTAAGCAACTTTGAAACCTTTCAGGCAAACCGATTACGCCTGCGATACAAGAACAAAGATGGCAAAACGGAATTGCTGCATACATTAAATGGAAGCGCCCTTGCCCTCCCCCGCATTGTTGCTGCTATCCTGGAAAACAACCAAACACCGGATGGCATCATAATACCGAGTATCTTGCGGCCCTACACGCGGTTTGACCGCATTGACTAGCATCTTTTAAACACACCTCTTTGGCTTTCAGCGATTTTAATTTTGAACAACGACTCCAGGATGGACTGGACTCCATGGGCTATTCGAAGCCAACACCCATTCAGGACCAGGCAATCCCCGTGATACTCACCAATAGGGACATCATCGCATGTGCCCAAACCGGAACAGGAAAAACGGCTGCATACATTCTGCCGGTGTTGCACAAGATCCTCAACACGGATCATCGCCATTTGAATACCCTGATCATCGCTCCGACCCGTGAGCTTGCTCAGCAAATCGATCAGCAGATTGAAGGGTTTGCCTATTTCACAGGCGTAAGTTCAATTCCGGTATACGGCGGCGGCGACGGCGCCACATGGGAAATGCAACGCAAAGCACTGGATCAGGGAGCCGACATTGTCATTGCAACACCGGGCCGGTTGATTGCCTTGCTGGCCGGAGGAACCGTTGTCTTTGATCACCTGAAACACCTCATCCTGGACGAAGCTGACCGCATGCTTGACATGGGATTCTTTGATGATATTGTCAAGATCATCAGTTACCTTCCAAAGCAACGTCAGACCATGTTGTTCTCGGCCACCATGCCACCGCGCATCCGTCAACTGGCGAATAAAATCCTTAATCAGCCTGCGGAGATCAATATTGCGGTTGCAAAACCGGCAGAAGGGATTCTTCAACAGGCCTATGTGGTATATGATTCGCAGAAGCCCGCCCTGCTTACCTACCTGTTGAAGACGCATGCCTGGAAAAGTGCAATCATTTTTGCGGGAACAAAGGAAATGGTAAAAAAACTGGGCGCTTCGTTTGAAAGGAACGGACTTCCGGCGAAAGCATTTCATTCAGATTTAGAACAAAACGAACGGGAGGATATCCTTCGTGCATTCAAAAGCAGGCAACTCAGCATCCTGATTGGAACGGATGTACTGTCACGGGGAATTGATGTTGAGGGGATCAGCGCGGTTATTAATTACGATGTACCGCCTGACCCTGAGGATTATGTGCACCGGGTAGGCCGTACGGCACGCGCCGAGACCACGGGAACAGCGATCACTTTTGTCAATGAGCGTGATCAGCGCAAATTCTACAGCATCGAAAACATGATCGGAACAAACATTCCTAAGTTGGAATTGCCGGCTTCTCTGGGGCCTGGCCCGGACTATCGTCCGGAAGAGAGACCGAAGAGCACTTTCGCGGCAAGAAAGACTTTTAGCCGTGGCCCCCGCAGAAGATAATTCAGGAAAACCTATTTCTTAAGTACAGCCAGAATTTCGTTTAACTTCAGCAAAGCCTCAACGGGGCTTATGGCATTGATATCGATTCTGGAAAGCAACTCGTTAATCTCTTTCATCTTTGGGTCCGCCTCAAAAAGACTCATCTGAAAGGTTTCTTTGGGCAGATCGGCCAATGATTTGCCCTTGTCGTTCTTTCGTTTGTCTTTCTCCAGGAAGTGCAGAATTTCATTTGCCCTCAGTACAATCTTGTTGGGCATTCCGGCAAGTTGTGCCACGTGTATACCAAAACTATGCTCACTTCCTCCTTCTTTCAGCGTACGCATGAACAGGATTTTATCACCAACCTCCTTTACACTTACATTGAAGTTTTTTACACGGACGAGGTCTTCCGCCAACTGATTAAGCTCATGATAGTGCGTGGCAAACAATGTCTTAGGCCGGAATTCAGTATGCTGATGAAGATATTCAACAATCGCCCAGGCAATAGAGACGCCATCATATGTGCTGGTTCCCCGCCCAATTTCGTCCATGAGAATCAAACTCCGGTTGCTGAGGTTGTTAAGAATGCTGGCGGTCTCCGTCATCTCCACCATGAATGTTGATTCACCGCGCGACAAATTGTCGGAAGCACCCACCCGGGTGAAGATCTTGTCAACGATGCCCAATTTTGCTGCTGAGGCCGGTACGAAGCTTCCCACCTGCGCCATCAGTACAATCAACGCAGTCTGCCTTAGCAAAGCGGATTTGCCGGCCATGTTAGGGCCTGTGATCACCAGGATCTGCTGGGTATCATTGTCCAGGTAGACATCGTTGGGAACATACGTTTCTCCCGGAGGAAGTTTTTTTTCGATGACCGGGTGCCTTCCTTCTGTGATTTTCAGCGTAGCGGAATCATTGATTTCCGGTTTTACATACCGGTTGATTCGGGCAACGGTGGCAAACGACAACAAGCAATCAAGTGCACCGATGATTCGCGCGTCTTGCTGAATAGGGGAGATGTAATCACCAGCATGGCGTACCAATTCCTGAAAGAGTCGTAACTCAATCACGGATAATTTTTCCTCCGCATGAAGAATTTTTTCTTCGTAGACCTTCAGCTCCTCGGTGATGAATCGTTCCGCATTGACCAGCGTTTGCTTCCGTATCCAGTCGGCAGGGACCTTGTCTTTGTTGGCATTGCTCACTTCCAGATAATACCCGAAAACCTTATTGTATGAGACTTTCAACGAGCTGATCCCTGTCCGCTCCACCTCACGGCGCTGCACCTGCAGGAGATAGTCCTTTCCGGCGAAGGCAATAGCGCGCAGCTCATCCAATTCGGGATTGACCCCTTCTTTTATGATTCCGCCTTGATGGATCAGCATGGGCGCGTCCTCCATCAACTCTTTTTCGATCTTCTCCAGGAGAAATTCACACGGATTGAGCTGGTCTGCCATCTTTTTTAGCTCCATGGATCCAGAATGAAACAGCAATTCGCGGACCGGACCAATGACCAGCAATGAGCGTTTTAGTTGGAGGAGTTCCCGGGGGTTGACACGGCCAACAGCCACTTTTGAAATCAGTCGTTCAAGATCAGCTACCTG
>JANPES010000298.1:0-7060 GCA_031423035.1 Cyclobacteriaceae bacterium
CATTACCGATGTAAAAGGCCAGTATAGCCTGACAGTCAAGCAGGCGTTGCCCTTTACACTTAACTTCTCTTTCATTGGCTTTCAATCACAAGAAGTTGAAGTCAAGGATGCATCCGCAACAAGCTTCGACATCGCCCTGGAGGAAGGAACACTTCTAGGACAAGAAGTTGTTGTATCTGCCTCCCGGATGGAGGAGAATATCATGAAGTCTCCGGTTACCATCGAAAAGATGGACATCCTGGGAATTAGGGCCGCTCCTACTCCGGATTTTTATGATGGTTTGGCCAATATGAAAGGTGTTCAGGCAACTTCCGGAAGTTTGAATTTTACTGCCATCAATACACGCAGCTTTGCGACAATCGCCAACGTTAGATTCGTTCAGTGGGTGGACGGCATGGACACGATGGCTCCCCTTCTCAATTTCCCTACGGGTAACATCATCGGGCTCGGCGAGCTCGATGCGGAAAGCATGGAGCTTATTCCAGGCGCTAGCTCGGCATTGTATGGCCCAAACGCATTCAATGGAATCCTGCTTATGAAGAGCAAGAGCCCCTTTGATTATCAGGGCTTGAGTGCGCAGGTAAAATACGGGATGACCCAACAAAGTAGCGAGTCATCCAATCCACTCGCACAATACAGTATCAGATATGCCAAAGCCTTCAACAACAAATTCGCTTTTAAACTGAACGCCTCCCTCCTTCAGGCGAAAGACTGGTTAGGAAATGACTACAAAACAGACCGTGTTAATCCTGAATCCACAACCGATTTGAGCGGTAAGAGCAATTTTGACGGCCTTAACCTCTATGGCGATGAAACACAGATTGGCGCCCTGGCAGTTGCTTATCCAAGCGTAGGCATTATTACCCGCACTGGTTTCCGCGAACAAGATCTGGTTGATGACCGTGAAGCGAAGAGCCTTAAGTTTGACGGGGCGCTGCACTATCGCATCACCGACAAGATTGAGGTCCTCTATAACTATCGGTACGGCGGCGGAAGTTCAATCTATCAAGGCACAGAAAAATATGCCCTTAGAGACTTCACACAGCAATTCCACAAATTTGAAGTGAAGGGTGACAACTTCTTTTTTAGGGCATATCAGACTGCCACCGATGCGGGAAAATCATACAACTTAACCGCACTTGGAGCATACATGAATGAAACCTACAATCCTTCTTCCAACCCCCTCAATCCAACGGCAGCTTGGGTACCAGAATACCTTTTCGCGATGCAGGGAAATATCCCCGGCGTTCCTGCAGGAAATCCAGCAGCCGCCCGCGCCTTTGCTGATCGGAACCGACCCGTACCCGGTACGCCTCAATTTACCAATCTGGTAAACGCTGTAAAAGCAAATTATTTCCAAAAAACTCCTACCGGAAACTGGGTTGATCCCAATGGTGGATCCCATGGAATTGGTGGTGGCGCATCTTTTATCGACAATTCGAAGCTCCTTCATGTTGAGGGGAATTATCAGTTCAAAAAGTTGGAATGGGCAGAAATTCAGGTCGGTGGAAACTGGAGGCAATATGATTTGTTTTCCAATGGGACCATTTTCAATGAAGCCCCTGTTGACGGCGTGAACTTTCAGCGGATCAAGATCAGTGAATATGGCATGTACGGCGTGATTGCCAAGACCTTCGCCGAGAAATTGAAGGCCACGGCATCTATCCGATACGACAAGAACGAAAACTTCGAAGGTCAGGTAACACCCCGCATTTCATTGGTGTACTCATTGAACAATGAAAACAACCTTCGTGCTTCAGTCCAGACGGGCTTCCGTAACCCGGATACACAGGCACAGTTTATTTATTTCCCTTCATCCGGAGGCACGCTCCTCGGAAGCACGGAAAGAAACGCGAAAGCCTATGGGATTCATAACGGGGGGGCATGGACACAGTCATCTTACAACGACTTTGTAAAGAATGGCGGAAGTCTTGATCCCGCAACTGGAACCCCCATCGGCACCACAGCTGCTGTAGCACTCCTGCAGACAGCAAATCTCGCCTATGTCCAACCTGAGAAATTGGTATCCGGAGAAATTGGCTATAAGGGCCTTTTCATGAAGAAGATTCTCGTGGATCTCAATGGCTACTTCACGACCTACACCGGATTCATCGGAGGCCAGATCGTCGCCGCCAAGAACCCGGTTACACACCAGGGTAAAGTCTCAAATCCGGGATCGCTGTATTCACCTTATGTGAATTCAACGCGGGATGTAGAGTCCTTTGGGATCGGACTTGGGGTGACCTACAAGCTTCCTAGAAACTTCGATCTCACCGCCAACTACAACTACGCCAATTACAAGGCCACCGAGGACAAAGATTTCCGTGCTGGCTTTAATACGCCAAACAACCGGGGTTCTATCGGAATTAGCAACCGCAAAATCTTTGCGAACTTTGGCGCAAGCATCAACTACCGGTACCAGACAGCCTTCTTGTGGGAATCCTCTTACGGAGTATGGAACGTACCTGAGTTCGGCGTGCTGGATGCACAAGTCAACTACAAAGTATCTTCCATCAAGTCTGTATTCAAGTTAGGCGCTACAAATTTGGGTGGCGGTGATTACCGCACCAACCTGGGTGCGCCTTACGTTGGCCAGCAATATTATATTTCCATCACATTCGACGAGTTCCTGAATTAATCTAAAAAATAGAGATCACATGAAAACGAATAAACTACTTTCTATCGTTCTATTGACAGCTCTGTTTGCAGGGGCTTGCAAGCAAACGCCTATCGAGCCCCAACCGCCAGTTGTAACAGTAGATCCAACACCGAGCAAGGGATCGGCTGACTTCACCAAGTTCATCGCTTTAGGGGACTCGTACACTGCAGGGATGCAATCCGGGTCGCTTTTCAACGATGGGCAAGCTGTCTCCATGGGTAAAATGCTGGCTGACCAATTCAGCACCGTTGGCGGCGGCGCCTTCAATCAGCCGGATATTGGATCAGTAAACGGGTTTAACTCCAGCGCATCAAATCCTGGAGGGGGTATCATCCGGGGAAGGTTTCTCCTTTTCGATCCGGATGGAGATGTTGATCCGGATGGAACCGGTTGCCAGACTTCCCGTTCAGCTGGCCCCAAAGCCGCAGGCACTCCGCTAACAACAACCACCTGCCCATCTACCGTTACCACCCCTGCGATGCCTGCTCCTTACAATACAGCAGATCTTCCCGGTGCGTTTGCGGGTGACAAAGCAGCACTCAATAACTTTGGCGTTCCCGGAACCCGTGTATTCCATACAACAGCGGCTGCCTTTGGCAACCCAACTCCAGGCGTAGGAAATCCGTATTACGCGAGATTTGCAACTGCGCCCGGAACTTCATTGTTGCTTACCGATGCTGCCGGCAAAGGGGGTTCTTTCTTCATGCTCTACCTCGGAAATTTCGACATCCTAAACTATGCGACCGCCGGTGCACTGGGCAATCCAAATGGAACAGGGAGTATTGACATGACGCCCCAAGCGGCCTTTGATCCCTCATTCGATGCGAACCTGAATGCACTTCTCGCCGTGCCAAATTCAAAAGGTGTGGTTGGAACCATTCCTGATATTACCACGCTCCCATTCTTCACAACCGTTACCTGGAATGCCATCGAATTCAAGTCAACGAATTGCACGGACGCCGCAACACTTGCGTCCCTAAACGGCGCTTTAGGATTTGGAGGATACAATGCGGCACTTGATGGCCTAACCAACCCAGCAGTGCCAATTATGTTCCGGATTACTCCGGAGGAAGCGGCAAAAAGAAAAGTCATTTATGCTTATGGCAAGAATGGTATCCTGATTAAGGATGAAACACTCGTTGACTTAGCAGCTAACTTCGCTGCTGTAATTCCTGGTGGTGCTGCCCTTGCTCCCTATGGCAGGGTACGTCAGGCTTTATCGTCTGACCTGATTACCCTCGCCGCTGGTGGTGTTTTGGGTACCTGCCCTAACCCGCCGAATTCCCCAACCTTCGTAACTGGAGTTTCTGCACCGCTTGATGATCAATACGTGTTGATCCCGACGGAGATTGCAGACATCCAGGCGCGCACGATCGCGTTCAACGACAAGATCAAAGCGGCTGCAGCTGCAGCCACTGATCGCGTTGCTGTCGCTGACGTCTATCAGGCATACAAAGACCTTGCAGCCAACGCGAAAGTAGGCGTGTTCTACTCAGCAAATGGGGTAACGGTTACTCCTTCGTTTGCACCGCCCGGAGGCATGTTCTCAGAAGACGCGGTACACCCTAACAGCAGAGGCTATGCGTTCACCGCCAACGTGTTTATCGATGCGATAAATGTCAAATTTGGCGCTGTCATACCTAAGGTTAATCTCGCTACCTATGCAGGTACTGCATTCCCTCTGAAAGGGCAGTAAAAAGGATTTTAGAAAATGAAAGAAGGGGCTTCGGCCCCTTTTTTTATTGCCTAAAATAACTCCCTCGCAATTTTATAGATCGGGTCAGATTTGCCCATAGAATAAAAATGAAGAGTAGGCACGCCAAACTTAATCAGCTCTTTGGATTGCCTGACCGCCCATTCTATGCCAACCTGCTTAACGGCGGCATTATCTTTACACTTCTCCACCTCGTCAGCCAGTTCTTCAGGCAAATCGATATGAAATACGGTCGGCAGAATGTTGGCCTGGCTCTTGGTGGTGATCGGTTTTATCCCCGGGATGATTGGAATCGTAATACCCGCCTCTCGACAAAGGTTCACAAAATCAATGTACTTCCGATTATCGAAGAACATCTGTGTAACAATGTACTCCGCTCCCATGTCTGCTTTCAGTTTGAGGTACTTGAGGTCGGCTTTCAGATTGGGGGATGAGAAATGCTTCTCCGGATAGCCGGCAACCCCGATGCAGAAATTCGTTGGTGACGCGTTCTCCAGATCCTCATCGAGGAACTTCCCCTGATTCATTCCTACAATCTGTCCGAGTAACTCCGATGCATACTTATGCCCATCCGACTCAGCCGCAAACCGTGCCTCGGTCTTGATGGCATCGCCCTGCAATGCAAGCACATTGTCGATGCCTAGAAAATGAAGGTCAATCAGTGCATTCTCTGTTTCTTCCCGCGTAAACCCGCCACAAATGATATGCGGCACCGTATCCACCTTGTAATGGTTCTGGATCGCTGCACAAATCCCCACTGTTCCCGGGCGCTTGCGCGTCGAACGCTTTTCGAGAAGTCCATTCTCCTTTTTCTTGTACACGTATTCCTCACGGTGGTACGTGACATCAATAAAGGGGGGTTTGAATTCCATGAGGGGATCCAGGTTGTCGTACAAAAGGCGAATGTTCTCTCCTTTTAATGGAGGGAGAATCTCTATGCTGAAGAGGGGCTTGCCGGAGGCGTTTTTGATGTGGTCTGTTACTTTCATTTTTTATTCATTTCTTTCTCGCAAAGAGCGCAAAGGTAATCGCAAAGAGCGCAAACTTCTTATTCCTCATTCTTCGCGTCCTTTGCGCCCCTCCTTTGCGCACTTTGCGTGACTGCATTCTTTCTCGCAAAGACCGCAAAATTACAAATTGTTAACAACACGATATATTCCCTCTTTTAACGACTTTACATTAAAATTTATCAAAAGTGCCAGTTTCAGGTTTGATAACTTAAGATAAGTCAATGTCTGCGCGAAATGCACTGGAGCCAACGCCTCCACCGACTTCATTTCCAAAATGACCTTCTCATTTACCAAGATATCAATTCTAAACCCCGCTTCCATTTTGATTTCCTTATAGACAAATGGCAGTGTCGCCTGCCGCTTAATGTCTAACCCGATTTCAGTAAGGTCATGTGCCAGCGCTGTTTCATAGATGGATTCAAGCAAGCCAGGTCCCAAAGATTTATGAAGTTCTACCGCCACACCAATAATTTTGTACGATAACTCATTCTCATTCATGCCTCAATCTAGAACTATTCATGGTCGAGGCTATCTATAATCAATTCTGAAAACAAGATCAATCTATGCCTTCCAATGCTGTTTTGCGGCCTTTGCGCTGACCTTTGCGCTCTTTGCGTGAAATGCATTAGTACGCTAAGTTCGGTGCCATCCACTTCTCCACCTCTCCCACCGTCATTCCCTTCCGTTGTGCATAATCAGCAACCTGATCTTTACCAATCTTCCCCAATCCAAAGTACTTAGCTTCAGGATGAGAAAAGTAATATCCACTGACTGAGGAAGCAGGAAACATCGCATAGGATTCTGTCAACTGGATTCCTGCATTCTTTTCAGGGGCAAGAAGCTCGAATACTGTTTTCTTCTCTGTATGATCCGGGCACGCCGGATACCCGGGTGCCGGGCGGATACCGATATAGTCTTCAGCAATCATTTGATTCGTAGTAAGCTGCTCGCCCTTTGCATATCCCCACCATTCCGTTCTGACTTTGGCATGGAGGCACTCGGCAAAAGCCTCTGCCAGCCTGTCTGCCAACGCCTTAGCCATAATTTCCTTATAGTCGTCTTGTTGCACCTTGAATGGCGCAATCAATTTTTCCAAGCCAATTCCAGCGGTGACGGCAAAGAGGCCCATGTAATCCTTCATTCCGCTAGACTGCGGGGCCACAAAGTCCGACAGGCAGAAATTGGGCAGCTTAGCCGCCTTCTTGTTTTGCTGCCGCAAGAAAAAGAGTCTGGCGGCCTCAGTAGTCATCTCTCGGTCACGATACAGGATCACATCATCGGTAGGCGTACTTTGGGCCGGATAGAAAGCCAGAACGCCATTGGCCTGGAGTTTACGGCCCGCAACAATTGTGTCCAGCATTTGCTGGGCATCATCATACAACCGCGTTGCTTCCACGCCTACCACCATATCTTTCAAAATGTCGGGGTACCGGCCCGCCAGCATCCACGTCTGGAAGAATGGTGTCCAATCAATATACTTTCTTATTTCTTCCAGCGGGTAATTCAAGAATTCCTTTCGTCCGATGAATGCGGGCTGAGTGGGCCGCAAGCCATCCCAGGAGATAGTCACTTTGTTCTTCCTTGCATCTGCCAAAGAGATGTAGTTCTTCTCCAGCTGCCGCCCTTCGTGGTCTTTCCGCAGCTGAGCATATTCCAGCTTGATACGCTGTTTGATTG
>JANPES010000299.1:0-8185 GCA_031423035.1 Cyclobacteriaceae bacterium
GAAGTTGGCAACCGTCTGACGCAATGCCAGGGCAAAGGCGCCATCATTCATCAACTCGCCAAGTATGCCCTTGCCGTTATTGAGCTTACCCGAGATCGCCTTAAGGTCTACGGTGATCGCGCGCGTATTTTCTCCCACCTCTTTGGCTATGTTAACCAGTTCCTGTGTGTCGGCGGGCGACACGGCATTGATCGTGTCGGCATCCTCAATGCTTTGTGGAGAATCCCCAGGTTGAATCACGACGATCTTACTCCCAATAAGCCCGTCAGAGCCAATGGATGCCGTGGCATTCTTGCGGATGAATTCATTCTGCTTCTCTTTGAGTGAGAGACTGACGACCACTTCGCCTACGACCACAATACGAACAAGCTTGACGGTGCCTATCTGAACCCCAGAAAGCCACACCTTATCTCCCTCTTTCAGCCCTTCTACATTCTTGAAGACGGCTGAGACGACAAACGTCCGACTGAAGAAATTGCTGGCACTGCCAATAAAGAAGACGGCGATGAGAAAAAGGACCACGCCTGCGGTGACGAACATACCCACCTGTACGCGTTGTTTTACTTCATTTTCTTCCATAGTTATTGTATTAATAGTTAAAGAAAGGTGCCAACTCGGGATCCCGGGTGGCTTTTACTTCCGCAAAGGTTCCTTCAGCCTGAGCAAGTCCATTGACCAGCGCCATCACCCGGTCAGATGTTTGCCGGGCACAACTGATGTCATGCGTGATGATGATGGAGGCGGTGTTATACTTTTCCCGAACCGAAAGGATCAGGTCATTAATTTCGGTTGACGTAATTGGGTCAAGTCCGGCTGTAGGCTCATCGTACAGCATGATTTTGGGCTTAAGGATCAGCGTCCGGGCAATGCCAATACGTTTGCGCATACCGCCCGATAATTCATCCGGTCGCTTGGCTGCTGTCTGCTCAAGGCCAACATCTTGTAGTGCGGTAATGACCAATTCATTCAACTCAGACTGATTGAATATTCCCCTATTACGCTTCAGCGGAAATTCCAGGTTCTGTCGAACTGTCATGGAATCATACAGCGCGCTGTGCTGAAAGGAGAAGCCTAACTGCATACGCACTTCGTTGAGTTTTTCGGTCGAAAGCGTGCGTACCCCGTAGCCGAGTACATCGATCTCCCCTTCATCGGCACGAATAAGGCCAACGATACATTTGATCAAAACTGACTTTCCTGTACCCGATCGACCGAGGATGACCAGGTTTTCCCGGGAGTGCAGATCAAGGGAGACTCCCTTCAATACTTGCAGGTCTCCAAACGACTTCTTCAGGTTGCGGATCCTCATGACCAGGTCTGCATTGTTCGTCTCCGTTCCTTGAGCAGTTTTACTTAAGTTGAAACTCATCGGAACAGGTTTATAAATTGCAATGCCAACAAATCAATGATGAAGATGAAGAGCATGGATGTCACGACGGCGGCATTGGCTGCCCTCCCAACTCCCGCGGTGCCGCTGCCCGAATGGAATCCGGCATAGGTGCTGATGAATCCTATGGCAAATCCAAAGAACGTGGCCTTGATGACCGATGAAAATATATCCAGGTACATGATACTGCCGGCCACTTCGTTGAAGTAGGCTTCAAAGCTCGTGTTGTTGATAAGCTTCACCGTGAGGAAAGACCCGTACAATGCGATGAGATCGGCAAATACAACCAGGAGCGGTAGCATGAACGTAGTAGCGATGACCCGGCTTACGACCAAATAGGAAAAGGGGCGGGTTCCGGAGACTTCCATGGCGTCGATTTGTTCCGTCACATTCATACTCGCCAGCTCAGCGCCAATATTTGAGCCCAGCTTACCCGCACAAATCAAACCGGTGATAAGCGGGCCCAGCGATCGGACAACCGCTTGAGACACAAGCGAGGGGAGCCATGATTCAGCGCCGAATGATGAAAGGGAAGGCCGCGATTGTCTGGTGAATACGACACCGGCAAGGAACGCTGTGAAACCGACGAGGAAGAACGACTTGTTGCCCACGGCATAGCACTGCCGCAACACCTCGCGCCATTCAACCGGAGGTTGAAAAGTCTGCCGGATGATCTCCCGAAAAAATCGGAAAATACTTTCGGCCGAAACAAAAATTTCCCGCAGTTTCATGAATATCGCTTTACTGGCCGTGAATGGCGTGTGGCACCGGTGCGCAGCCTTATTTACCTTGCCAGGGCATCAGGAGTCACCTCTCGGAAAGGAATACGGGTTACGGTTGCCCTTTGACAGTCTCTTCCTTGGTACCGGTGTGTAGTAGGTATCGTTGACATCTTCCATTCTTGGGAAGAACAACTTGGCCATGAAATAGATGACCGTGATGAACATGGCAAAGCCAACAATCAGAGTCACCAAGATGATGAGGAGTTCCATAGTGCTTTCTACACTAGCCTAAAATTCTATGCCACAAGGAAACTGCGCTCGTCAGTTGAAAGGCGGTATTTCGCTGTCCTCGCAATTCCCCTAGTAGAGAAATCTCCACAATGACGCTTACAGTGGATTGGGGCTGAACACAGTTGCCGGCGGACTTACAAGGTTGGTCGGGTACTTTAACCGAATGTGCGTGGTTAAGTTGAAACCAACGTGACTGATGGATTCTACCGTATTGGGGTAGAAGTACACACGTGCTTCAATGGTGTTAAAAATGAGGTTTTCGTTACGGGCTTTAACGCCCATGGAGATTCCCGCAAAGAAATTCTCCTTTCTAAGCAACGGGCTGACTTGATTAATCATCGCCAGGTCAATGCGCATGACCGGAGCTATACGAAATCCAAACAGCCTCCAGGGCGTGTACATAACTACTTCCTCGGCCAGTGTCAGCCGATGTGTACCCACCAGGCTGATCGGCATGAATCCGGTAATCCCGTTGATATCATTGATGTCCATTCCGCGCTTCACCCGTTGATTGAATAGCCAGGAGTATCCCGTCTCAATCTGATGACGAATCATTTTCTTTCCCAACGGATAAACCTGGCTAAATCGGCGGAAATGGAGCGACAGCAGCCCGTCTTCGGTTGCGGCACCCTGAATATAGGCGGCTAGCTTGACTTGATAGGTGAGAATGGTACCGCTGTTCTGGATCGCGGTATAATATACCTGGCTGCCCAGATACGTCCGCCTGTTGCCCAACTCGGTCTCCCACCCTGTGGTAAACGAAGCGCGATACCCATATGGAATATCCTCCGTTCGCCCAAAACCGGCTACATACTGGGTCTTGTAGAAATCCTGACGAAAGAACGTGAGTTCAGCAAGGAAACTTTCACGGCTACGGTAAGCAAAGCGATCGGGCTCAGAAAGCTCAAAGTCAGGCAACCCTGAAAAATGTTGTTCAAAGGCGCGCACAGCGACAAACCGGCGGTTCCTATTCTCCTTCCAAACCTTGTTCGGATTGGCATGGCCAAAGGAATAGCCTACCCAATAGTCTTGGACAGTGTAGCGATACGGGACAAAGATGCTATCTGGTTTTGTGTAAACATTGGTAGAATTGTAATCGCTGATCCCAAGGCCACCGGCCCATCGGACAAAGGGATGGAAGAGCATTCGACTGAGCCGGAAGAAGTAGCCTGCCTCATTCTCATTACCGATGCTTATTCCGGTATTGATCCGTGAATAGCCAACGGAGGCGTCTACAAAGCTGCCTAAGACATTGAACTTCTGATAAAGGGCCTCGTACCCAAAATTCGAATTCCGATCAGCGTCATACAACGCGGCGATACGAACCCGTTGACCCATTCCGCCAGCATTGGCCTCCTCCATGCTGAGCTTATGCGCTGAGGTGGAAAGGGGTTGAAATGATCCATAGAGGGTAAAAACATCACGGGTAATCACCACGAGGTCAACCGAGTCGGCATTCTTCGAGATTCGCTTGACGAGGATGCGGGCATCCATGACGAAATTCAGGTTGCGTAATATGCGCTCATTGTCAGCAACACGGTACGGGTTCAGCGGAATTCCTTCCCGGATGAACAGGTTGTCGCGGATTACAAATTCACGCGTGTCAGCGTGCAGTTTGTTGGCCATCCGCGCAATGAACGTTTGGAATTGCTGCGTTGTGTCGAGGACCGTGCTCTCGAAGCCAATCCGCCGGATGATGATTTTGCGTATGATCTTTCCTTCGTAGGGTAAATACGGGGCTTCACTTTTTATATGCAAAACCGGTGCATTCCCCGGGTCCCGTGTAACAGTGCCCATCAACCACTTCATGCCTTTATTTCCATTGATCTGCAGCCAACTAGAATCCTTGGCATCAGGTTTTTGGGCAGCCACGGGACTCCACAATATGATAAGCAGTGCCCACAGGGGCATTCCCATCAGTATCCGGCAAGCATGAACCTGTTTCATGGCACTATTTTGATCGAACAGGATAGCGACGGCTCGGTCGAATAGAAAACCGACGAGCAAAGGCAAGTCTGAAGTTTCCGGTGTTCAGTGTCACTTCGCGAATGCCATTGGCCAAACGCAGGCCGCTGTTCAGGTAGATCAGGTGTATGGCCCACGCCTTACTATTGTACCCTGTTACAACCCGCAAAAAAGTATTGGGACTCATGCCCGACCGGCTTCCAGACCCGTCTGTATTCTGCATGGTGTTGTCGCTGTAGTCAAGGCTGACCGAGGCTGAACCGGTCAGAAAGAAATGCTCACGGATCACCCACGTATACGCGTACCCTACATTGATGCCCACTTCAAAAAAAGAAAGACTCGTCTCATTGAATTCTGCAGCCGTTCTATCGATCAGGAAAGGAATCGTTGTGCTATCGGCTTCAATCCGGCCACCGTAGGTTTCGATACCGACCAGCAGACTACCGGCCGATTTCTTCTGCCATTCGTTCTGCAAATAATTGGAGCGGAACGAAAATCGGTTGTGATGCACCACATACTGCAGAGAACCGCCAATCATCCGCACCTTCAGATCGGGTCTCGTATAATACATTTGCGGTGCAGCGGCGGTTCCCACGGGTGAAAGATAGAATCCGCTGTACCATTGGCCAACAAGGTCGAAATTGAACCGTTCTCCATAGCTGTGGAATTGGAGATCAAGGGTTTCTGTTTTTCCCTTGCCGGCCCCGGGAAACAGATAACCAATCCCATAGGCCACATTAATCGTCGCCCATTTGTAGGAAACACCAACGCCAAGATTGATTTTTGAGTTCGGAAAATAGTCGATGGTATACGTCTTGTCACTAAATCGAAGCGCGGTATACTTCTGCGACAGAAACAGGCGGGTTGTTACTTGGTCGGCGTACGAAACGTAATAGGTTGTATCATGCTGGGCCTGAACCGAAAAACAGTTTAGGGCGATTAGACAGGAGGATAGTACGAAGTCACGCAAAGTGAATTAGTCACAGGTTACTGGCCGATTTCATTTTTCTCCGCCAGTTTGCGCATCTTCTTGTTCGCATAAATGGCTACTTCCACTCTTCTGTTGTCGGAATCGGAATTTGTCAGCAGTTGGCTCTCTCCATATCCTACGGAGGTCATGCGGCCCCTTTTTACTCCAGACGTTTCCAGGTAATAGAATACAGCCGTGGCGCGTTTTCTGGAAAGTCCCATATTATAGTCCTCTTTGCCGGTGGCGTCAGTATGTCCTTCAATAAGAATATCGGTGTCACTGTATTTGTTCAGGATTTTGCTCAGCTCCTGGAGGTTTACCTTCGTCGTGGAGTTCAACGCGTAGGAGTCATAGCCGAACATCAGTCCTGAATCAAAGGTGATCTTAATACCTTCTCCTACGCGCTCAACCGTTGCGCCCTTCAGGTCGTCTTTCAACTCGGCAGCCTGCTTATCCATGCTTTCGCCAATAATGGCACCGGTGGTACCGCCTACGGCAGCGCCAAGAATTGCCCCGAGAGCCGTATTCCCGTAACTTTGTCCAATTGAGCCGCCAATCACTGCGCCTGAACCGGCGCCAATGGCCCCCCCTTTGACAGAATTCGATGCTTTGCAGCCATCCAGAACAAATGGCGCACACAAAATGGCAATGATCATCCAGTGGCTTGCACGGGGATGATGGATGTTTGTTTTCATTTGGTTTTGAATGGGTTACTCTACTGACTTATAAGAACAGTGCCATGGCCAAAAGCCTTTTAGTGATTCGACAGGGTTGTACTCCTCACTAAAAATGTGGAACTAAATCCCCAGCACCGAACTTTTCAATATCCAACAATTCGTTGGCTTGGAGGATCCCTCAGGATGCTGCGTGGCACAGGATGGGTTCTATTTCTCGTCGCCTTTCGTGACATCCAGACGAAACAAAAAATCAGTATTGTGATGGTCCCTACAACCAATCCAAGCATTCTTCCACTTTTCATACACTTATCCTTTTAGTGTAATCCATCGTTATATATTTCAGTTACCCACGGACTGATTTTGAACGGCAATCAGGCTTTCCAGTTTCGCATAATCATCCGGCCGTCGGTCACGAAAAAGAAAGTTGATAGGGTTGATCGGCACGCCCAAAAGCAATACCTCATAATGGAGATGGGAAGCGGTTGAGTGCCCCGTATTGCCCACCTGAGCAATCATTTGTCCCTGGATTACCCGGTCTCCAGCCTTTACGAGAAACTTCCCTAAATGTGCATACCGCGTTTGATAGCCATGCCCGTGGTCAATAACGACCAGCGGACCATAACCAACAAACGCCGTGTCGGCTGCGATGATTTCACCTTCTGCGGTAGCGAATACTGGCGTTCCTTCAGGTGCTGAAAAATCAATTCCCTCGTGCATTTTGACTATGTTATAAAAGGGATGCATCCGCAAACCATAGCCCGATGCCAGTGTAATCAACGGGTGAATGGCGATAGGGCGTATCCCCGGAACACCGGAATACAACTTCTGGCGGTCGACGACCAGGTCGAGTAAATCGAGATGCGTGAGGGAATCCCCAAAGACCTTGCGCTGCAGCAGGTTAACATGGATGAACAGCTTCGAAAGAAAGCTGGAATCCTGTGTTGCGGTGTTGCTGTATTGATTGGGTTCGCGGGAAGGCCGCACATTGTCTGAAGTCATGCTGCCAAAAGTAAGTTGATGAATGAAATCAACGCGCTGGTCAATGCGCATGACGAGTGCCTGAAGACTGTCTATATGATGACTTAACTTCTTAAAGCGGAGCTCCAGAGCATAAATATCATGACGAACAAGCCGGTGCGCCAAGTACTCATGACGCGCGATGTACAGACTGGCCATGACTATCGATGCCGCTAAGGAAATCAAAACCCATCGGAACGGATGAGCCTGTTTTCGCCATCGGCTAAAGATCCTTTGCGGTATCCGTCGCTTTCCTGAAGTCTTTACGATGCTGGTATTCATGAACCCATTTTTTAGTGTCAAAGAAAAAAATGCAGCGACGTGCTGCATTTTAAAGTTGCCCCTGTAAACCCTAAATGGCCCCTTTTATAAAAGCAAATTGTTGCAGGTCGGTGAGCCTTTAGGAATAATTATGCCAATTACGAGGGAAGCCCCTGAGGGCTCCGCCAAGCGCTGGGTACACCGCGAAGACGAAAAGCGAGTAAAATACTCCACAGTTAGGTTCGCGACCATGAAGAAACCGCCGCCAATGAATTGTTTCCCAAGTTGCAATCTCATGGCTGCTGCTCTCCCGGCGTTCCAACTTCCACATGGACGTATTGTAGAATTTGATCTACACCAAAACGGGCTCAGCCGGCCTGTAGGGCTTGCTTGAGGTGGCACACATATTTCACTACCACCATGAAGCACAACTAAAACCACACAACATGAAAACCCTCCTCAAGCCCGGAATGATCCTTGTTCTAATTTTACTGGCCCTGCCCTCGCAAGCCACCATCTCGACACCAGTTGCTGTTCCCGGCGAATGGAAAGAAATGGAAGCCAACCGGTTGTCCAACCGTTTACTCGAGATCAAGGCCATGGACAAGTCATCACTGACTGCGCCACAAAAGAAGGCGCTAAGGAATGAAGTAAAGGAAATCAAAAAAGTACAGAGCAGTTCAGGTGGAGTTTTCCTATCCGTAGGCGCTATCATCATCATTGTATTGCTGCTGATCCTTCTTCTGTAAGAGTTAAACACGTATTCACCTATAAACAACATCTAAATGAAAAAGCTATTTCTCATTGGACTCACCGGCTTAGCCGGACTCCTCGCCAGTCCCACAGCGAAAGCACAGGATATGGACTATGATTACCGTACCGCGCTGGGCATAAA
>JANPES010000300.1:0-9593 GCA_031423035.1 Cyclobacteriaceae bacterium
CCTTCGCAACCGTGAGTACTGGGAAAGAGAAGTACAGTGATTTAGAAACGGAAGCTGCAAGAGCCTGGACAAAGGAGTAAACACTTTTGAAGTCAATCCTATACCTGACATTAAAACCAACGGTCATCATTTTGATGACCGTTGGTTTTTTTAACAAAATATTAACGAAACAGTCATTCAAATTTACCATGCTATCGTTTGCAACCATCGCTGCTTTTGTTTTTGCTTGTAACCAGCCGCAAACAAAAACGGACAATGCAAAACAGGGAACAGTTGTTGCCAAGGATCAGCTTCCTTCATGGAATGAAGGCGCATCCAAACAATCCATCATTGATTTTGTCACTAAAGCAACTAAAGAAGGCAGTGCCGGTTTTGTTCCTGTGGCCGATCGTATTGCCTGCTTTGATAATGACGGCACGTTATGGACAAGAAACCGTAGCCCTTTCAATTATATTTTGTGATTGATCGTATTAAAGGCATGGAAGGTGTCCTACACCTTAGAGGTGTAGGACACCTTAACTCCCTTAACTCTAAAAAACGCTACACATGATAAAAACAAGAATAATTATCCTCATATTATCAATCGCTTCATTGTGTTCGATCACGACATCCGCACAAGAAGAGCCAAAACCCGCAGCGTCGGATGCAGCCGAACTTGCCAAGAAATTAGCCAACCCGGTGGCCTCACTCATTAGTATGCCCTTTCAAAATAATACAGATGTAGGGATTGGAACGTATAATGGGTCACGAAATACATTGAACATACAGCCGGTTATTCCAATTAAACTCTCCGCAAAATTAAACCTGATTTCAAGAGTCGTTCTACCGATCATATCACAACATGATGTAACAGGCGATGGCGCGAAGCAAAGTGGGTTGAGTGATGCATTGGCAAGCGCATTCTTTTCCCCTGCCGAAGCTAAGAATGATTTGGTATGGGGTGTGGGCCCTGCACTATTGATACCCACGGCAACCGATGATTTATTAGGAACTAAAAAATTTGGTGTTGGCCCCACGGCCTTGATTTTAAAACAAACGCATGGCTGGACCATTGGTGGTCTTGTTAATCAAGTCTGGTCGGTTGCCGGTGATGCAAACAGAGCAGATGTAAATCAAATGTTCTTACAACCCTTCCTTAACTACAACTGGAAAAGTGGAGCCGGCCTTGGCAGCAATGCGGAGATTACGCAAAACTGGCAAGCTGGTACGACGTCTGTTTTTATAAATCCGACCATTTCAGGGATAACAAAATTGGGAACACAAATCGTTTCATTGGCAGTCGGCCCGCGCATACAGGTAGCGGCGCCTGATGGAAATAGATCTGCTTTCGGTGTGCGAGCCGTTTTGGTTTTGGTTTTTCCTAAGTAATAAATTTGCGCTATTGACTGGATGAAATGAAAATAGATGATTATGAAATTGCTATTCCTACCCCTGACAATCCTATTTTCACTGTGTGGCAGTGTAAGCGCACAAGAAAAAGATAACGAAGAATTTAAACCCAAAATCCGCGGCGCCATCATGATGGCCAACTCCCATGTTCCCAGCGCAACCGAAGGCGGGAGGAAGGTGGCCATTATCCCGGTCTGGGGTTTTGATGTCGATTATTTTTTTCACCGGCGCTGGTCTGTTGCCATACAGGGGGATGTAAAACTTCAGAGCTTCGAAGTGGAGGAGAATTCGACTGTATTGCAGCGGTCTAATCCATTCGCAATTGCCGGGGTACTTCATTATCATGCCCTACGGCATTGGTCATTCTATGTCGGGCCAGGCGTCGAGTTGGAGGTACATAAGAATCTATTTATGGTAAAGATGGGCACAGAATACAGCTTTGAGATCAACGAGGATTTCGAAATCGCCATGAATCTCATGTACGAGAATAAGCAGGAAGTGTATGATGCGTGGACGTTTGGGATCGCGTTCAACAAGGTCTTATGGAAAAGAAAGTAGCAGTTGACAAAGGTCGGGCTAATACCATAGTTTGGATTTGTGTGAGCAATTATTACCCGTTACCCGTTTCTTGGATTCAACAAAGAACTCTATCTTTGCAGGTGCCTTTGCGGACCTGTTTTAGCAACCTCAGGCGCTTCGGGAAGAGGAATTCTACTTACAAATTCAGTAACTCAGTGAACTATAAATTAATTCTATATCTATGAAGAAGCTATTTGCATTTATTTTTTTGGCGCTCATTTGGAGCTCATGTGCAACCGTCAAAGTCACATATGATTTTGACAGTCAAAGTAATTTTGCAAATTATAAGACCTATGCCTTCACCGACGAAGCCATGAAACTCCCCGTGGATGATCTCAACCGCGACCGCATCATGAAGGCCGTGGAAACCGAAATGACGGCAAAAGGATTTACCAAATCACCCAACGCTGACGTCGTGATTGACCTGTTTATCAAAACCGAACAAAAAACCGAGGCAACCGCTACCAATACAGGTGGCTATCGATACGGCCGGTATGGATACGCCGGCGGATTCTCATCAACACGAATTGACTATGATACCTACGTGGTCGGGACCTTGTTTGTGAATATGGTAGATAAAACTTCAGAGAAAATTGTTTGGTCTGGCAGGGGTACCAAAACCTTGGATCCGGATGCAAAGCCAGAAAAACGAGAAGCGAACATCAAGTATGCAGTAAAGATGATTTTTACGCAGTATCCGCCGAAGAAGAAGTAAATACTTTTTTCTCTGGAAAAAGCCTGCTCTTATGAGCAGGCTTTTTTTGTTGCCTTGAATCCGCTTGACTAAATATAGGTAGATTTGATTATGCACCCTCAATGAGCAGATCTCCGCTAACGCTGATTCAGCAGCGATATATTTTCACGGGAATTGGCATCTTCCTTGGTGTATTAGCACTACTGACACCTTTCTGGGAGGTTGCCGAACCCGCATCCTATGTGGGCGGCCTGCTCGTCTTGGCGGCACTCCTGGAAATCCTGCATGGATTCAGAAGGGCTGAAGATCATGAGAGGTCCTCAGCCTGGTTCAGTGGCACCATCACCTTGCTGATAGGCGCACTGATGATTAATGCTATATTATTTTAACGTAAGCCACTGGTTGATTTTATCATTGCCCTTTTTGAAATGGATGCGAGCCGCTACATGTTTTTTTTCGTTAAGAGCAGGCGCCAAGGAAAGTTTTCCTGGGGCAATCTTTTGTCTGGGGTTGGAAATGCGGTTGTCGCGAAACCGGATCAGGCTGATTCCCTACTGCATCCATGGGCAGCTTCGATGGAGTGATTTTGAATATGGAGGAAAGGGGAAACCGGCCTCGGCACATGACACCAGCCTTGCTGAATGGGTATTCCAAATGGGAATTCACTTGATGGAAATCGGCCTGAATGATTCAGCGTTGAGTGTGCCAAAGGTTACGCGAAGGGCGCGAAGAAATGCAAGTTTCGCGGAGGACGCAGAGGCAGCACAGAGTTGCACGGAGATAGTGCGGAAGCTTCACCGCGAGGAGCAGGTGTGAGTTTCCTGACCTTGCTTATGACCGTTATTGAGATTAGTTTGGCATTACCCTATTGGTAGTAGTTCTGTGGTAATGATCAAAATTTGAAAAAGCAGATGGTAAATAATCTCGATCCAACGAAAGGAAAATGGCCCATAAAACGGATCGTACTTATTTGCATACTTGTAGTTACTGCAATCGTAGGGATTCTCGTATACAGCAATTTCAACCGCCTTCTTTCCGATGCGCTGATGAAGAGCTTCAACTCCAGCCTGGCTTCGGATGTGTATGAGCTGAAATTTGAGAAGCTACGTGTCAATCTAGTTGAAGGGAGCATTAGGGTAATGGGTGTGGTGATAAAACCGCGAGAAGAACCCCTGAAGGAATATCTGGACATCAACAGCTCATTCGTGCTCACCACCGAACGACTTACCTTGATGAACGTAGAGCTATGGATGCTATTGAAATCCAGTGTTCTGCGATTGGAAAGAATTTCAATACATCAACCGTATATCCAACTGGACATATCAGATTTGAGGCCTGTCTTCATTCCTTTCAAGGACACAACGACGGTCACAGACGATAGTGAGCATAGCAACAAGAAAGCGATTGAGTCTTTTGTGTTAGACAAATTTGAATTACTTGATGCTTCATTTCACGTAACCAACCATGCCAAAGAACGAGAGTTCAGAGTTTCAGCGTTTAATGTTGCCTTAAATGGACTGTCCATCAATCAGCAGCCAGGCGAGGATCGCGTGGCGTTTCAGCGTATTGAGCTTTCACTTGGGGAGTTTATGGGTCACCTAAGGAAAGGGGCTGTGCGGAAGATTGGATTTCACGAATTCAAAATTGGAATCGATTCCTTGGCTTTTCAGGCAACAGTGGATACGGTGATCTACCGGGTTGATGATTTCACTATGGGATTCAACAATCTGGACATGCTAACAGCAGATAGCCTGTTTCATCTAACCATGCAGTCGTTCGACTTGTCTTACAAAAGGAAATCAGTGACCATGGCCGAAGTAGTCTTTACGCCGAACATCAGCGAAGCGGACATGCAGGCCCGGTTCGTCTATCAGCATACCAATGTCTCCGGATCGGTGGAGAGCCTTAGTCTCAGACAGGTGAATTTTGATTCGTTGATAAACCATCGGACCATTCTCATTGATTCAGTTCTTCTCGACAAGCCAGACGTTTCCATCTTCAAGGACAATACAAAACCGGTTGACAAGAACCGTATTCCTGCATACTTTGGCCAGCAGTTGGGTGCCCTTCCAGTTTCGCTTCGGGTAAAGCATGTTAAGGCAACGAATATTCACCTGGTAAACGTGGAGCGAAAGCGCGACAGCAGTTATGCCAGGGTTTCCATTCATCGGGGCACTGCCTTGGTAGGAAATATTACCAAGCGGTCAAGAAAGCCCATGACGCTGCACGCTGATGCGTATATCGAGAACAAGGTTCACTTTGATCTTCAGCTGGGATTTAGCTACCAAGAACCTGAGTTTACCCTGAACGGAAAGCTTGGGAAATTCAATTTGATGGATTTGAATTCTGTCATCCTTGCTTATACCCCGGCGAAAATCAATCGTGGGACAGCCGACGAAATTTCATTTTCAGGAATGGTTTACAAGACAAATTCTACCGGGACTATGAAGTTTTTGTACCATGATTTGGAAGTCGACCTGGAACTTCAAAAAAAGGCCCGGTGGAAGAGCGCCGCCATCGCTTTCGCCGCGAATGCCATCGTGGATTCGAGCAATCCGCCATCTGCAAAACTCCCGCCCCGTATTGTCAAGTTTGAGGCGAAGCGGGATATGAACAAGGGATTTATCAACCTGATCATTAAATCGCTGTTGTCTGGCGTGAAGGAGACGCTGATCATGTCTAAAGAAAACAGACAATCGTACAAGGATTCAAAAAAGAAGGCAAAGAAGAGCAAGTAGCCTCAACATCTTAATGTCAAGATAAACACGGTCGATCCCGTATTGCCCTGGCTATAACAATACGTCGGCTGCGGTCACAAAGGTCATGATAGTTGAAAGGCGTTAAAAAGAAAGTAGTTTAGCGGTCGCAACCAACGCATGATCATCAGAAAATCATTCATTTTCACGCTCTCCCTTATTGCCGGATCTTCATCCCTGTATGGCCAATCGGTAAATGAACAGGTCTGGGCCGAGTATATGGGAAATTACCCGTTTGCGAACTCGTTCAACTTTGAGGGCGCCTTTGTGTATAGTACCGTGTTGACCAGCCCGTCGTGGAAGGATTACAGTTTTTCCGGAACGACGGAGTGGTCCATTACCCAGGTTGTCGAGCCCTCAGCGGCAATTTCTGTTGCATATACCAATCAGACTGACGCATACAATACGCTTGAGATTCGGCCAATGATTGGATCCCGCTTTTATCTGACCCCGGCTAGCCGTGTTCAGATACGCTTGTTGGTGCGGCTAGAGCAGCGCAATTTCAAGAACCTGGAAACGGGAGAGTGGACGCAAGCGTACCGCCCGAGGATACGCAGTGAATTCCTTATTCCCATTAATCAGGACTCGTACTACAAAGATAATTTATGGTATGCCATTCTGGACGCTGAGGCGATTTTTACAACCAATGATGTGAAGGAACGTTTTGCCAACCGCTTAAGAATACGGACAGGAATTGGATACCGATTGAATTATTCGCTTCGGTTTGAATTTATTTATATGCTTCAGCAATCCAAGGATGAAATTGAAGATCAATTTACTTCAACCGATAACATATTTCGCTTTCGGTTGAAGCATTATTTGCGCAAATCGAAACCTTCGCCGGCAAGCGGTACAGGCAACTAACCAGGCCCTTGGTTATGATTTGATCGAGTAGAAATTCCGAATAGCGTCCAATAGGGCGAGCAGATGAATGCATTTCCCGCAGATTGCGCTGATTTAGTGCAACGCAGATCTTCGCGGAAAGCAGTAGAATGGAGCGCAACGCTCAGAAGTAGCCAACTAAACTGAGTTGAGTTACTTTACTTCTTCCAGCAGCGTACGGAACGACACAGCCCCCTCTCCAAATTTTTTCTTTGCGTCTTCCCGCAGAGCCGGAGCGAAGTCTTCGAGGTAGCGCTCGATTTGGTGTATGGACTGCGCCTGATATTGAATGGCATACGACACCGCTTCACCGTCTTCAGATGCCAGCACACGGTACATGCGATGGCCAAGAAACATTTTAGTCTTCATAACCTCCGGGATGTGAACTTCTTTCATCCACACAAGCCATTCCTGTTCGATCTTCTTATCCACTCCTGTGGTGACGTTATAGATCAGCATAATCAAAATTAGTTTTCTTCACGGCGATAACAAATGGGCCTGCGTTTCTCAATCGACTTTTTTAGCACTGTATCGCTGGCCCAGGAACAGGGCCAATAGGACCAGTCCTGTCCCGACCACGGTATATCCGGTAATGGGCTCGTCAAGGAGTACGGCTGCGAAGCCCAATCCAAAAATGGGACAGAGAAAGAGCCATAGCGAAGCCCGGACAGCGTCGAGCTTGAGCAAATAAAGCCACAGCTGAACAGCACCTACCGAGACGGGGATGACAAGCCAGAATGTACTGAACCAGAACCGGGCGTCGAACGCATTGGCTTTTTGATGAAAAATAAGTGCAAACGGAAGCAGCAAGATTCCACCGATCATTACCTGCCAGCCGTTGATGGCAGTGCGCGACAATTTCCATTGCACAGTTGTATAGTAGACTGAACTAAACGAGTAGGCGACCATGCAAAAAGCCATTAACACAAGTCCACGCACGGTAGCGTGGCTGTCAAGCAGCAGGGGATACGATACAATGACAACACCAAGGATACCGATGGCGATACTGATCCACTGTATCCGGGAAACCCTGGACTTCAGCCACAGCGCGGTCATGGTTCCCATCAGAAGTGGATTTAGCGCGAGGGCGATTGAGGTAACACCCGCGGTAACTTCTTCAAGGGCGACAATAAATACACCGAGGTACAATGTGGTGTTAAAGGCTCCGAAGAGGATGACTTGAAGCCATTCCTTCTTCTGCGGAAGGCGGTCGCGTTGAATGATGGCTGAGTAAGCAAGTAGCACAGCCCCTGCCAAAAGGAATCGGACCGTAAAGAGAACCAGTCCTTCCGCAGACTGCAAACCGATTTTTCCAGCAGAAGAGGCAGACGCCCACAGCACGGCGAACAAAATGCCAGCGGATACATAACGGATCGATGGAGGATTCACAAAAGAAACGGATGGGTTACTAGTTGTCGGTGTAGTAACCGAAAATGATTCCCATCTCGTCCTGGCTGGTAAGACCAAATCGCACGATACTGTTGCGGGTATTGTGATAGGTGATCTCTGACATCAACCCCTCACCCGGTAGCAGCTGAATCGGTGGATCATAGGTAATGAACTGCGGGTGGTGCCAGTCGGTGCTGGTATAGATGATTTCGTTGTTCCGGGCTCCGCCCACGATCCGAATAATAAACTTCTCTCCAAGCTCATGGGTATGGGAAGTCAGTCCGATTACAGAAATAGCTGTGGATACAGTAAACGTCTTGTTGATGGTTTTTCGTTCACCCGAATTAACCGAAATGCTTGTATTTCCCATATTGATCGGCTTCGCCTCTTTAACAACTGACGACTCTGGGACGGTGTGAAAATTTACATTGACCTCACCTGAAATGGATTGAGACCCACGGTTTACATAATGCGAATTGAAATCAAGCTTCGTGTTTGCTTTTATTCGGATGGCTACTCCCGGAGAGAATTCGTAATTCAGGTAAGGGCTTTGAGAGCCAAATACATAGGTATGATAAAACATTTGTGCCATGTTGGCGCTGTTCAACGTATTATCAGGATTACGGATGTCGCGCACAACATCAACGGGTGGAATCAGGAAGGGAGATGTGCCGGGTTCAAAGTCATAAACAACCAGGTGGTGGCTGTTTAGCCGCATGTTTACTTCGAAGCGGCTGACGAAGACATCAGCATTATTTCCGACTGTCTTGTAGACGAAAAATTCTCTTTCAAAGTTCGGCGTTATGGCAAACTTGGTCAAGTTGACCTGAAAACCTTTTCCGGCCTCGGGCGGAGTCAACGGTTCGAAGTTCTCCTCTTGCGCCGTATTGTCATCCAGCAAGGTGGCGTCTGCTACGATTCCTGTGCGGGGGGCTCCCGCTGCAATCCACTGTTCGATAAATTCAAGCTGTCCTTTAGAGAGCTTCTCCAGTCCGAGGGGCATAGGATTACCAAAATCTCCGCCGTGGTGATCGTTGGCGATGTGAAGCTTATGGATAAGTAAGCTTGCCTCCGCATCGGAAGGTGTGACGCGTAGTAGACCTGCAGCCAGGGCGTTTGGGTTGGTTGCCGTCACTCCAACAAGGTTATTGTAGGCGACACTTTTTTCGAGTATCAGTTCATGTTGGGCAAAAGTAGCGTCACCACCAGAAGCGTGACAAGTTGGTATTGCACAGCTGGGAGTCAGAATGCGGGATTGGATAAGGTCGAATGATTCAAGAGATTCGGCTCCGTTTTGAGTTTGATTTTCCTGGCATGACCAGACACCAGTAAGGATGAGCACCGCAACCAGGAAACGGGAGTACGAATTATTCAGAAACATAGTCGCGAAGATACTCGAAATGTGAAGTTAGTTTTCCGTTTTCAGCGATGGTGCCTCTGGCGATCACACCCTCAGGGTCTTCAATCAGCAACGGTCTTAAGATCCGGTCAATCAGGTCCCTTCCAAATTCTTCTGACGCGCTGCGCGGTAGTTCGCAGGGCAGGTTGTCAATCGCCATCACAGTAATGAATGCTGGATTACTCAATGGCGGATGCAGGCTGTCACTCTTTGGGTCATAGTCATAAAGGGGATCGGCAATGGAAGTGGCGCGTTTCGTGCTCGGGACGGACCCATTGATGTCGCAGGTGATGTCGGCAATTACTTTGATCTTGAAATCGGGAGCGCGCATATCGGCGGTTTCAAACAACCGTGGAGCCAGGGGATTCCAGAATGCGCCAGCCAGGAGGAGATCCGTGACCTTGGTAAATTCAGGGAACGTGGAAGCATACCGGGTTGGCTCTTTATGAAACTCGTCGCGATTAAAGTGCCCGCCTTCCTTACGTACATGGTAGTCCGCGCTTCC
>JANPES010000301.1:0-8346 GCA_031423035.1 Cyclobacteriaceae bacterium
CGTTTACCAAACAATTCAGTCAAGCGAAGTTCTTTGATCAATTCGTCATCGGTTGGCTTTCCCGGTCGTCGCAAATCACGAATCATCGCAAACAGCTGCCCAATCTTCATGTTATCGGGGTAACGTCCGATCTGCGGCATGTATCCGATCCGCTCCCGATAAGTCCATTGACCGACGATTGACCGACCTTCTACTTCAACGCTACCAGAATCCGGCAGAACCATACCCAGAATACTTTTTATCAAGGTAGTCTTACCAGACCCATTTGGGCCGATGATCGCGTATGAGCCCCCTTTCTGAAAGGAGGCACTTACATCTTTCAGGACCTCTAATTTGCCAAATTTCTTGCAGACCCGCTTAACCTCGATCATACGATTTCATGGCTGGGAAGTCGTCGACTAGATTTTCGGGGGTTACCGCAGGCACTACCTTTTCAGCCCGATCCAGGAGGAACACAAGAAAACTTCGCCACAGCATGACTGCCGTCGGCATTTTTTCAACGATCATTCCATAAAGACTGACCGGATGAAAGGGAACGTCACCAATTCCATTCCGGTCCAGGTCATATCCTTCGTACTTGTCCCAGTAGTTACCGGTGATGGTATTGAGCGAAATGGATCCGTTGGTAGCCACGTCAAATGTATTTGACACAAAGTTATTCTTTGCGATCAGGTTTCCGTCACAGCTTGCCTGGACTTTAAGGGCCCAGCCGTTTTCTATAAATTCATTTTCCTGAATGACGCTACGGCTGGAGCCCTCCATATAAATGCCAATCGTATTCCTTACAAACCGGCAATGCTCAATACGGCTATCGCCAATATCTTTTAAAAGAAGAGCATAGGAAGCTGATCCTTGATTACCCTCGAAACGGTTACCAATCATTTTGACTCCTTTTGTGTACATCACAGCAACACCGGATCCGTTATTCAAGAAAGTGTTATTCAGATAATCATCATCGTGCGAAAACATGAAGTGCAGGCCGTAGCGGAGATTTTGCTGGCTGAGATTTTCCTCTACCAGGGATTTGGTGACAAACTCAAAATAAATACCATCCCGGTGGCCCTGGACAGTATTCTTACGAATCGTGATATGATTACACTTCCAGAGATGAATTCCGTTGCCCACGTCTTGCTCTGCCTTGCTGGATGAATCAACGAACAGCGTATTGCCCTCAATCAGGCAGTTGTTTGAATTCGAAATGTGAATACCAAAGAACGCATTCTCAAACTGATTATTTAGAATCCGCAAACGTTGAAGGTCTAACCCCTTCACAGCAGCAATGTCATTGATGCTGGCATGGCCGGTATTGATCAGACGGAGCCCCTGGATGGTCACATCGTTGGCAGCAATGGTGAACAGTTCGTATTTACTCTCTCCGTCAATTACTGGATAGGACAGGCCGGTAATCGTAAGTGGCTTTTGAATGATCAAGTTCCCTTCGCGGTATGTGCCCGGATGAACCCTTAGGGTATCTCCGGGATTGGCCATTGCAACCGCTGACTTGATAGACGTGACGGCCTCGCGAGGCCCAACTTCAATGGTACGTGCGCGCACCGCATCCGGTAACGCGAGCAGCAGTAAAATGAATATCAGGACCAAGTGAAGTCCGTGCCTGTGTTGTTTTACTATCATCACTTGAATTGTGTGACTATCTCCCCCCATGCCAGAAAAATTCCACCAGTTTCGCTCTTGAAAGCCATCACGCGATCGTAGGTTGCAAAAGCGGCCACCTCACTGGCCATCGGGGTTCTGAAAGCTTTTGATTTGAGGTAGTAGGCCTCATCGGCATTAATAAATTCTCCCGGCTCTTCATGATTCACCACAAGCCTGTGCAAGAAATCACCCGGTTCTTCGATTCCGGAATGATAGAAGCCAAGCATACAATTAAGATCGTCAAACTTATATACTTTCCCTTTGCGGGTAACCAATTCGGCACCGAACCGGTTATCTACCAAGGTCATCTTACAGGCATAGCAGGCGTCCTTTCCAAAAAGAAGTGGCTCTGGATTTGTAGTGCACCCGTAAACGCCAAGCATCCCAACCAAAATCAATGCCTGAAAGACTAGGCGCATTCCCCTCATTTCAATTTTGTAGTAATCTTCGGCTCTACTTTGTGGGCATGCCATTCAAAGACAACAACACCCAGAACAAGAATGCCAGAGAGAATAAAAATCCATCCTCCGGAATCGGGACCGGAAAATGCAGTGAAATTTAGAAGCTCTTTTGTGCCAATCAGCGGAGGCTGGTAGGACATACCCTCCACCTTAATCGCTGCCTCCGGATTCAGGTTGTGGCCATAATCGTAGCCCCAAATATAAAAATCAATCAGGGCAGCCATGCCCGTGGCAATGAGCAAAACCAGGTAGGCAAACAAGCCGAACCGCTTTCCCCAAAGCGCTACAATGAGACCGAAGGCAATGATTGCAGCGACTAAATAAATCATGTATCCAAATTCCGGGAACATATTGACCTCAATGTGCTTCATGCCGATGTAGTGATTCAAGGCACTGATAATCTTGACATCTCCACTCAGGGTATTGATCCATATCTTCATCTCCAGACCCTCCGGATATTGCGGAGCCCATAAGAGGATACGCCACAAGGGAACAAAGTAAGCCGACACGAGCGAAAGCGCCGCAACAGCAAGGGCAAGTCTGGATATGCGTTTGATGGGTTTCATCGTGATTGCCAATTTAGTAGTAAAGAAGGCGCTCTCGAAAAGAATTTCGAGAGACACCCTCCCCGCTATTCACGGGTACCTGTAAACTATGAACTGAAAACAGGTTAATTTGCTCCAGTGCCCTCTGCCTCAATCTTACCGGTAGAGAACTTCAACGGCACATTGGACGACACAGGAGAAACCCTTATATAACCCTGCATTTCCTGATGTAGCGCGGAGCAAAAGTCTGTGCAATAGAAAGGGAACACTCCAGTAGTCAATGGCTTCCATTTCAGCGTTTGTGTTTCCCCGGGCATCACAAGAATTTCAGCATTGGCTGCACCCTTAACTGCAAATCCATGTGGCACATCCCAATCCTGTTCAAGGTTGGTTACGTGGAAGTATACATCATCCCCCAGTTTGACACCTTCAATATTATCAGGAGTCAAGTGTGAACGGATAGCTGTCATGTAGACGTGCACTTGATTTCCTTTACGTTCAACACGAGCTTCTTTTTCGCCTTTCGCTGCATACGGATGGCCATTGTCTTCGATTCTATAGAATTTTACAGAATTTGGCGCGATCAGACTTGCGGGGATAGCTTCTGCATAGTGTGGCTCTCCCGTGGTCGGAAAATCCAGCAGCAATTGCATCTTGTCGCCTGAGATATCATACAACTGGGCGGATTGTGTCAACTCAGGGCCCGTAGGCAGATATCGATCCTTGGTAATCTTGTTGTAAGCAATAACATACTTACCCCAGGGTTTTGCGGTAGGACCGCCAGGAACACATAAGTGTCCGATGGAATAGTAGGTAGGGATACGATCCAGCACTTGAAGCGTTTTCACGTTCCACTTCACTATCTCAGAAGAAACAAAGAACGATGTGTAGGCGTTGCCTTTGTCATCAAATTCCGTATGGAGCGGGCCGAGACCGGGTTTCTTCACTTCACCTTGCAGTGCAGATTCATATTTAATAACAGGGATACCACCAAACTCACCTTCAAAATCCTTGTTCGCAATCGCCTGCTGAATTTTGGTGAACGAGAAGACTGGAATAAGGGCAGCAAGCTTTCCGCTACCCACAATAAACTCACCGGTAGGATCGGTATCGCAACCATGTGGAGATTTGGGGCAAGGGATGAAATAGATAATATCTTTTAACTCCGTTGGATCCAATTGCATCACTTCATCCATCATTGTGGATACAGTCATGTTCGTTTTCTCATCCAATACATTGTGCGCATACTTGGCTTTTACCATCTTGCCCTTACCGGCGGCAATGTACTCTTCGGCCTTCTTCCAGTTTACGGCCATGATAAAGTCCTTGTCTTTCTGGGATGCATTGACCTCCAAAAGTGTATAGGCCTGTTCCGTATTGTAACAAGAGAAGAAAAACCATCCAGCAGAAGGACCTTTACCGGCGCGAGCCAAATCAAAGTTCACACCTGGCGTAGTCAGCTGAAAGGCAATGTTCATAAGACCTGAAGTTTTGTCCACACTAATAAAACTGACAGTGCCTTTGAAATTTTGCTTAAACGTACTGATGGGCACGTCGGTCTTGTCCCCCATCGGGACGCTAAATCGTGTTCCGGCAACGATATACTCAGAATTCTCGGTGATGAAGGGAGAGGAGTGGTTACCGCCGCTATTTGGAATTTCCAGTATTTCAGCCGTATGGAATGTCTTCAAGTCGACACGTGCAACCCGGGGTGTGTTGTTGCCATTGGCAAATGCCCAGCGGCCGTCATGCACACCGTTGGTCACTGAAAGCGCGATGTGGTGAAGGTCATCCCACGGTACATAACCGTGTGACGTATTTAACATGGGCTTACTCTCCTCGCTATACCCATAGCCATTCTCCGGAAACTGTGAGAACACGGGAATGATTCGGAACAAGCGGCCTGAGGGTAGGCCATAAATACCAATCTGGCCATTGAATCCGCCCGAGACAATGTTGTAAAACTCATCGTATTTTCCGGGGGCAACGTAGACTTTGGCGGCCGCATTGCCAATGACAGCCTCTTTCGGGCCCTTGGGCGCGCAACGTGTCATCGACATCCCCAAGCCGAGGATAGTCAAGATGACCATGGTTTGTGTTAATCTTTTCATAGGTAGTATTCTATTTATAGGTTGAGGTAGGTAATCGAATATCATGTCTATTTCTCTGCGTCATTTTGACGCATAAACTCGAGGAGATCACGGGCATCGCCGATGGATACATTCTGGTTTGGCATCCTCGTAAGGCAAAGCTCCAGAAGTTTCTGAGCTTCTGGATCTTTTTCCAGCATCACCTCTACATTGATGACCATATTCATTATCCATTCCGGCTTGCGGGTTTTAGTCACATTCTTCCAACCCGGTCCGACGAATCGGGTTTCATCCAGTTTGTGGCATGCACTGCACTTCATTTCATATATAGCCAAGCCCCGTGATACCCGCTCCTGCTCAATTGGAGTCTTGAGCGTTACATTTTTTACCGCACCAATTCCTTTGGTGGGATCCGTTAGTACTGCCTCAGGTGCTGATTTGGTAAGGTCTGGATATTCTTCCGTGGACTTCGGTTTGTCCGGAGCACAAGCCAGATTAAGCAGGACGATAAGTACAATCAGGTATTTCATTTGATATAAGGGTTTGTTGAATCAATTCCAGCAAAGTAGTTATAAAGCACGAATTCATGAGCCAGAATGGGTCTTTCTAATTTGTTATCTGAAATTTCCTTCCATTCGTGATTGCAAACCTAGCTGAGAACAAACAGTATGACCCTGACTTTTGTCAGGTCTTGTCAAAGATTTGATCCAGACTTTGAATTCGTATCAACAGACAGTCTGATCCGCCTAAACACCAGGAGTAGATTCCTCGGGTGGCTTTGCATCGGTTGGGCTCCCTTCATCCTCAAAGAGCATGCGAACAGAAGGGGTGAACATATCGTCGTACTGTCCGGATTTGATGTTCCAGAAGAAAATTGCCAGAAAGATCAAGGCAATGACCAGACTGACAGCAATAAGCATGACGATGATGATCATGGTCAGTATTGAGGGGTTTCAAACTGATAGCTTTTGAAGCGCTCAAAGGCGGCTCGCTCCAGCATTTCTCGATGATTGGGGTGGGCAATTTCAATCAGGGCCTTGGCCCGCTGCCGCATGTTCTGTCCATACAGGTTAGCCACTCCATATTCCGTGACAACATAATGTGCATTGGCCCGCGTGGTGACTACGCCAGCACCCTGTTTAAGAAAAGGAACAATCTTGGAGCCCCCCTTACCCGCTACAGAGGGAAGCGCGATAATGGGCTTTCCCCCTTCCGACAAAGCAGCACCGCGCATGAAGTCCATTTGCCCACCAACCCCGGAATACTGATAAGCGCCAATTGAATCAGAGCAGATTTGCCCGGTGAGGTCGATCTCTATCGCACTATTAATCGCAGTAACTTTTGGGTTTGTCCGAATCACCGAGGTATCGTTCACATAGTCTACCCGCAACACAGAAACAAATGGATTGTCGTCGACAAAATCGTAGAGTTTACGGCTGCCCAGTACGAACGAGGTAACAATCTTCCCACGATGCTTCTTCTTGTGCTCATTGGTTATCACACCACTGTCCACAAGGGGGATAAGTCCATCGGAAAACATCTCGGTGTGGACTCCCATTTCTTTGTGGTTGGTCAGGCTTGCCAGCACAGCATCAGGGATTGACCCAATACCCATTTGCAGAGTTGCGCCATTCTCAATCATCTCTGCACAATTCTTACCGATGCGTAAGGCGATTTCCGAAAGCTGTGCATCACCGACCTCCGGAAGTTCCTCTTCAGCAAAAACCAACGCATCAAATGAATCAGCTTTGATGATTCCGTCTCCCAACGTCCTGGGCATGCGGGGATTCACCTGTGCAATGACGTGCTTGGCATACTTCACCGCTGAAAGGACGGTATCTACCGAAACCCCGAAAGAGCAATAGCCATGCTTATCCGGCGGTGACACATGGACGAGCGCCACATCGATCGGCAACACATCACGTGAAAATAATTTTGGGATTTCACTCAGAAATACCGGGATGTAATCCCCCCGCCCATCGTTTACTGCCTCCCGAACATTCTGGGAAACAAACAGGGCATTGATGCGGAAGTTGTCCTTGTATTTCTTGTCTGCGAACGGCGCCTCCCCCTGCAAACTTATGCTCACCAATTCCACATCAAACAGTTCGGATGCGCGATCTACCATTTTGCGGAGTAGGTGCTGTGGTGTGGCAGCCCCACCGTGAATAAACACCCGGTGCCCCGGTTTGATGGCCTTTACTGCTTCCTCGCCTGAAATATAATTTCTCATGTAGAACTTGTATTTAGAGGTTCTAGTTAAGTCGCTCCTGTTTTGCCGCAACACGGACTGCAACAGACGCAAATGTAACCACACTGATGCTGCTGATGGGCATCAGTATGGCAGCTACCAAGGGTGTCAGATGGCCCGAGACTGCAAAGGACAGAGCAACGGCATTGTAAAGGAATGATATCCCAAAGGCCATCCGTAGGATGCCCGTTGACCGGCGTGCAAGCCGAAGGAATTTATGCAGGTCTTCGACCCGGTCTCCCTGCAAAATCCCGTCGCTGGATGGGGTGAATACTCCGGTGTTGTCCGTCACGGATATTCCCACATCGCTTTGTTTTAGAGCACCCGCATCATTCAAACCATCCCCCACCATGAGCACATGGTGATGTGCAGTCTGGAGGCCTTCGATGTACTCCCGTTTGTCATGTGGGCTTTGGTTGAACCTTAATTCCGTGTGCTGACCAAAGAGCCTGAACATTGCAGAGCGCTCTCCATCATTATCTCCCGAAAGAAGTGCCTTACATTTTCTTCCCAATTCGGAAATCATTTTCTGAATGCCAGGCCGCAGGGAGGTCTGTATCCTGAATGATCCACGTACCTCTCCGTCAATAGCTACCCATACCCGGCTCTGCTGCTGCTCCGCAACGTTG
This sequence comes from Cyclobacteriaceae bacterium, assembly GCA_031423035.1. Lineage (GTDB taxonomy): Bacteria > Bacteroidota > Bacteroidia > Cytophagales > Cyclobacteriaceae > ELB16-189. The sequence continues at coordinate 7,630 of JANPES010000301.1, forward strand.
CTCGTCCCGACAAAATCTGCTGACCCAATACGAAAAGTTTGGTTTTGAACACTCCCTTCAATCCCCTTCCCCGGAAATTCTTTGAATTGAGCCACCTCATCTTCACTTTTCTCCAAGATTGCCGTCGAAATAAATTGGCTCAGGGGGTGAGTGGAAAAACTGGTGAGTTTCATTATTGCGCCTAGTTCCGTTGGAGTACACGAGCCTTCAAATTGAATTTCCGGATTAGTCCCATGCGTCACCGTTCCTGTCTTGTCGAAAACAACAGCATCTACCGAAGCCATCCGCTCAATGACATCCGCATTTTTCAGGTACAATTTATTTCCACCAAACGTCCGCAACATACTCCCATACGTGAAGGGCGCCGCCAAGGCCAGTGCACAAGGGCACGCAACCATAAGCACTGAAGTGAGCACAAGCCACATTTCCCCTGGGCTCACGAAATACCAATAGGTGGCTGTAGCGGCTGCAATAAACAGGACAACCCATGTAAATACGCGCGCCGCACGGTCAATGGTCCGCTGGTAAGAATTCTCCTCACGTTTGCGAAACGACTCATGATTCCAAAGACTTGTGAGATGGCTTTGCGACGTTTTCTTTACGACAACAAACCGAGCAGACTGGACCAGGAGCCTTCCGCCCGCAAAGACCAAATCCCCTCGCCTGGCATGGACAGGCCGGGATTCACCAGTCACAAAACTGTAATCAATAAACGAA